>SLDE01000014.1 GCA_007125455.1 Ectothiorhodospiraceae bacterium | reverse complement strand
GAGCAACAGCGCGAGGCGCAGGCGCTCATTACGGATGAAAACCTTAATACCGAGGCGGCCAGGCGGTATCTCGCCACCTCGTTAAAGCGGGAATTTGCCAGTGACAACGGCACCGAGCTGAACGCCATTCTGCCAAAGATGAGCCCCTTGAATCCGCAATACCTGGCCATGAAACAAGGCGTTTTTCAGAAGATTGCCGCGTTTGTGGAGAAATTTAAGGGTGTGGGTGGGCAGGTTTAGCCATTGGCGCGGTGTTGCCCTTTCTGGTAGAAAGGAGAAAAGGCCATAGGGAAGACAATAGACTGTGAGACGCATCCTGATCCTCAATCCCAAGGGCGGTTGTGGCAAAAGCACCATTGCCACTAATCTGGCCAGTTACTACGCGAGCCAGGGCATGCCGGTGCACTTGGTCGACTTCGACGCACAGGGTAGTAGCATGGACTGGCTGGCGGCGCGGCCTGCAGAGGCACCAGCCATCCAGGGGCTGTTTGCCGATGAAGAGACCTTTCTTGCCCCGCATACCAAGGGGGTCATGATCATGGATGCCCCGGCTGGGGTGCACGGCAAGCGGCTCAAGCGCTATGTGAAGCTGGCGCAGACCCTGCTCATCCCGGTGCTGCCCTCGCCCATCGATATGCGTGCTACTGCCAAGTATGTGGAAGAGTTACTGCTGGTGGGGCGGGTCAACAAGGAGCGCACCCGTGTGGCGGTGCTGGCCAATCGGGTGCGTGAGCATACCCTGGTTTACCAAAGCCTGGAGCGCTTTCTCCAGCAGTTGCAGATCCCCTTCGTCGCCCACCTGCGCGATAGCCAGAATTATATTCGCGCCGCCGAGCAGGGGGCGGGGATCTTTGAGTTGCCGCCTTCACAGGTGGAGGCGGATCTAGAACAGTGGCAACACTTGCTCGATTGGTTGGCGAGCGAGCAGAGTATGCCGCTCAAGGGCCGTAAAAATTAGCGCGGGTCCTTGCCGGTGAGCAGCATCTCCAGCAGATCGTGTACCGAACGCAACTGATCGCCAAAGGGTAATGGTTCGGAGCCTCGGAAGAACAGCCCCTTGTCGAGGTTGCCCATGACTGCCGCTTCCAGTTGGGTGTCGATGCAGAACTGGCCTGATTCCGAGTCGCCGTCCTTGAGGCCGCAGTGGGTCAGGCACTCAAACCATACCGCACACTTGCCCTTTTCCGGGGTAGCGCGGGAGCGTACCCGCTCTTCGCGTTCCAGGTATTTTTTGAGCCAGGGGGTCAGTACCGCACGGGCCGGCAGGCCGGCGGTGCTCATGAAGGTGACGATCTCTTCCGGCTTGGCCTCCAGCAGCACCTTTTTGAAGGTGGGGTGGGCATCGCCCTCTTCGGTGACCGCGAAGGGGGTGCCGATCTGGGCGCCGCTGGCCCCCATACCGATCAGCGCCTGGAGCTTTTCGAAGGAGTTGACGCCCCCGGCCGGGATCAGTGGAATGGGATCGAGCTTCAGGGTCTCGAAAACCTTGGGGATCTCGGCCAGTACGCGGGGGAAGTCGAAGCGGGGGTTGGTGATGTCTTCCGGCTTGGGGGCACCCAGGTGCCCACCGGCGTAGCGTGGGTGCTCCAGCACGATGGCATCGGGCAGCACACCCTTGCGCAGCCAGCGCTTGAGCACTGCACGCACCCCGCGCTCCTCGGAGAGGATGGGGATCAATGCCACCTCGGGGTGGTCTTTGGTCAACTCGGGCAGCTCGAAGGGGAGTCCGGCGCCCATGATGATGGCGTTGGCGCCGCTCTCGCAGGCCTGCTTGACCAGCTCCGGGTAGCGATCCACCGCACGCATCACATTGACGGCGATCACCCCGTCGGGGCCGGCGATCTCCCGTGCAGAGCGCACTTCCCGATCCAGTGCTTCCAGGTTGGCATCGTCGATCACGCGACGATCCTTGCTGCGATGGGTACGTTCCATCAGATCCGGGTGGTGTACCCGCAGATCGATACTGGCGATGGTGCCAATGGCCCCCTCCCTGGCAACGGTGCCAGCGAGCTTGTGGGCGGATACGCCCACTCCCATACCGCCCTGGATGATGGGCAGTAGCTCGCGATCACGAAGTTTCAGCAG
Organism: Ectothiorhodospiraceae bacterium; assembly: GCA_007125455.1. Taxonomy (GTDB): domain Bacteria; phylum Pseudomonadota; class Gammaproteobacteria; order Thiohalomonadales; family Thiohalomonadaceae; genus SLDE01. The sequence continues at coordinate 13,891 of SLDE01000014.1, read as the reverse complement.
TGGCAAAGGGGTCTTGATCATTGAACACCTGGGCTTATGAAACGAAAAAGAAGCGTATCATACAACATGGCTTGCTGTTGATCCGCATGATTAATGACAGCATCTAAGGCAGTATATCCCAATCTCCCCAGAAAACAGGAACCCCCATGAGCGAAAGCAGCCCGATTTCAGAAGAGTTTCGTTCGGTAATCGCCTATCCGATACATGGTAATTGTTATCTGAATATTACCAGTGAATGTACCTTACGTTGCGGCTTTTGTCCCAAATACAACCGTAGCTGGGAGGTACAGAGCTACGATCTGCGCCTTCATCGTGAGCCTACGGTAGACGAGGTGCTGGAGGCGCTGGGAGACCCTACCGCCTACCGCGAGGTGGTGTTCTGTGGCCTGGGCGAGCCGACCGTGCGTTATGATGAGGTACTGGCTATCGCCCGGGCGATCAAACAGGCCGGCGGTACCGTGCGGATCAACACCGATGGTCTGGCCAGCCTGCGCCAGGGGCGCGATGTCACCCCCGAGCTGGCCGAGGTGGTGGATAAGCTCTCCATCTCGATGAACGCCCAGGACGAGGCCGTGTATATCCGCCACACCCGCCCGCGGCTGGAGGGTGCCTATGCCGCGATGCTGGACTTTGCCCACCGTGCCCAGCAGCAGGGGATAGAGACCACCCTCACCGCCATCGCCGGGCTGGAGGGGGTGGATGTGGCCGCCTGTGAGGCGATAGCTGCCGAGTTTGGGGTTCGGTTTCGCCGCCGGGATCTCGACGTGGTGGGCTGATTCGGGTCATCGCAAGAGGCGTAACGCGGGCTCCGTCATGGTGCCGGGCGCTTTTCCCTACTATGATGGGGGCAACAATCAATAATAGAGGTAAGGAGGGGAGATGGAGATCACGTGGATTCCGGTCATGCTGGGGGTATTGGGTCTGTTGGTGGCCTGGCTGATCTATGTGCTGATGAAGAATTTCCCGGAGGGGGAGCCCAAGGTCGCAGAGATCGCCGAACAGATCCGCCTCGGCGCGATGGTCTTCCTGCGCCGCGAGTACACCTGGCTGGGGACCTTCGTGCTGGTCGTTGCGGTGCTGATGATGGTCTTTCTCGAGTGGCAGAACGCCGCGGCCTTTGTGTTTGGGGCACTCAGCTCGGCGATGGCCGGGTATATCGGCATGGTGGCCGCGACCCGTGCCAATGTGCGCACTGCCGTCGCCGCCCGTGACCACGGTGCCGCCACCGCACTGACCGTGGCCTTCTTTGGTGGCTCGGTGATGGGGCTGACGGTGGCGGCCATCGGTCTGTTTGGCATCGGCCTGCTGTATATCCTCTTCGCCCACGACCCGGCCACCATCCAGATCATCAACGGTTTCGGTATGGGGGCCTCGATGGTGGCGCTGTTCTCCCGTGTGGGTGGTGGGATCTACACCAAGAGCGCCGATGTGGGGGCTGATCTGGTGGGCAAGGTGGAGGCCGGGATCCCCGAGGATGATCCGCGCAACCCTGGGGTGATCGCCGACAATGTTGGGGATAACGTCGGCGATGTGGCCGGCATGGGCGCAGATATCTTCGAGTCCTATGTGGGGGCGCTGATCGCCACCATCATCATCGCCTCGGTGATGAGCGCCAGCATGGTCGCCAGCCTGGGGGACCGTGGCGCGCTGATGTTCCTGCCACTGGCCCTGGCCTCGGCAGGGCTGATTGCCTCGCTCGCCGGGATCGGTCTGGTCAAGGCCTTTGCTACCCGCGCCCCGGCCACCGCCTTGCGCACCGGCACCGCCGGTGCGGCTGTGATCTTTATTGCCATGGCCTGGTTCCTGATCGCGGCGGTAGAGATCAACATCGCGGTGTGGGGGGCGATCATCGCCGGTGCCGTGGGCGGGATCATCATTGGCCTGTCCACTGAATACTTCACCGACGGCCCGCCGGTACGCAGCATCGCCGAGTCGAGCGAGACCGGCCCGGCCACTGTGTTGATCAACGGTTTCGCGGTGGGGCTTTACTCGGTGGCGATCCCGATCGTGGTTATCGCGGCGGTGATCTTCCTCGCCACCTACCTGGCCGGACTTTACGGGGTGGGGATCGCTGCGGTGGGGATGTTGGCCACCGCCGGGATCACCATGGCCATCGACGCCTACGGCCCGGTGGCGGACAATGCCGGGGGGATCGCCGAGATGTCCGGAATGGGCGAGGAGACCCGCAAGATCACCGACTCGCTGGATGAGCTGGGCAACACCACCGCCGCCATTGGCAAGGGTTTTGCCATCGGTGCAGCGGCGCTCACCGCATTGGCGATCATCTCCGCCTTTGTCGAGACGGTGGCTGCCTTCACCCCCGACTTCAACCTCCACCTGGGTGATCCGATGGTACTGGTGGGGCTGTTGCTCGGCGGGATGTTCCCCTTCATGGTCGCCGCAATGACCATGACCGCTGTTGGCGTGGCCGCCCAGGACATGATGCAAGAGATCCGTCGCCAGTTCCGTGAGATCCCCGGCCTGCTCGAAGGCAATGCCAAGCCTGATACCGCCCGCTGTGTCGACATCGCCACCTCGGCGGCGTTGCGCAAGATGATCCTGCCCGGCGCACTGGCGGTGCTGGCCCCTCCGCTGATCGGCTTCACCCTGGGGCCGCAGGCCCTCGGCGGGATGCTGGGTGGCTCATTGGTCACCGGGGTGCTGCTGGCGCTGATGATGTCCAATGCCGGTGGTGCCTGGGACAACGCCAAAAAGTACGTCGAAAAGGGGCACCTCGGTGGCAAGGGCTCACCGGCCCACAAGGCCTGTGTGGTGGGCGATACCGTCGGCGATCCCTTCAAGGACACCTCCGGTCCGTCGATGAACATCCTGATCAAGCTGCTGGCTATCGTCAGTTTGGTGATCGCACCGCTGCTGGCCTGACAGGCCTTGCCGCCTGGCAAAGTCTGCTCCGGCGCTGTCGCCCGGGACCGGGTGAGCATCCAGTGGCTTGAATGTTTCCGAAATGTTCTCTATTCTATTTGAGAACATTTCGGGAACCTTTGCCATGCTGACCGCCCAACAGAACCGCGTTTTACAAACCATCCGCGCCTACCTGGCAGAACACGGCCATGCCCCGACCCTGGAGGAGATCGGCCAGGCGGTGGGGGTGCGTTCGCGCGGTGCGGTGCATCGCCTGGTACAGGCGTTGATCGACAAGGGCTATCTGGAGCGTAGCGGTTCCGGCTGGCGCGGGCTGGCCCTGCCCGAGCAAGGTGTGGGCTCGGCTACCCTGCCGCTATTGGGACGCATCGCCGCCGGGCGTCCCATCGAGGCGATCCCCGGTGAGGAGGAGATCGATCTGAGTGGTTTTCTGCTCGGTCCCGGGCGCTATGCGCTGCGGGTGCAGGGGGATTCGATGATCGATGCCGGGATCCTCGACGGGGATACGGTGGTCATCGCCCATCGCGATACCGCCCGTGATGGGGAGATCGTGGTGGCGCTAATCGACGGGGAAAGCGCCACCCTCAAACGCCTGCAACGCCGCAAGGACGGGATGATCGCGCTGATCGCTGAAAACCCGACCATCCCCACCCAGCTCTATCCGGCCGAGCGGGTGGCCATCCAGGGGGTGGTCGTGGCGCAGTTGCGCAGCTACCACTGAGGCGAGGGGCATGGACAAGCTGTGGGAGCGAGCCATCATCCTGGTGGATATGAACGCCTTTTTTGCCTCGGTGGAGCAGCTGGACCGTCCCGAGCTGCGTGGCAGGCCGATCGGTATCACCAATGGCGCAGAGGGCACCTGTATTATCACCTGTTCTTACGAGGCGCGGGCCTTTGGGATCCGCACCGGGATGCGCCTGCGTGAGGCCCGTGAACGCTGTGCGCATTTTCAGGTCATCCCATCGCGCCCCGGCCGCTATGTGGCGGTGTCTAGTGCGATCATGCAGGCCTTGCACAACATCACCCCGGAGGTAGAGGTCTTCTCTATCGACGAGGCCTTTCTGGATGTGACCGGCTGCCAGCGCCTGCTGGGGCCACCGGAACAGATCGCCCGGCTGGTCAAGCAGACGGTGTATGAGGTCTCGGGCTTGTATTGCTCTGTGGGGGTATCGGGGGATAAGACCACCGCCAAATGGGCGGCCAAGCAGCAAAAGCCCGATGGGCTGACCGTGGTGCCGCCCTGGCAGGCTGCGGAGCGACTGCGCGAGGTGGCGCTTACCGAGCTGTGTGGCATCGCCAAGGGGATCGGCAGCTTTTTGGCCGAGCGGGGGATCCACCGCTGCGGTGACATGGCACGCCTGCCGGTGGGAGAGCTCAGTCGGCGCTTTGGCAACCTGGGACGGCGGATCTGGCTGATGGCCCAGGGGATGGACCCCTCCCCGGTAGAGACCCGCATCGCCGCACCCAAGAGCATTGGCCATGGCAAGGTGATGCCGCCGGCGACCACCGATCGCGAAGTGATCCTGGATTTCCTCGATCACATGAGCTTCAAGGTCGGGGCACGGCTGCGTCGTCACCAGATGGTGGCGCGGGAGTTCTCCATCGGGCTGCGTGCCGATACCGGTTGGTTGGGCGGGCAGTATATGCTCAGTGTGCCCGGCAATGACGGTGGGCAGATCTTCCGTCTTTGCCGCCTGATGGTGGAGCGCCACTGGCGCGGCGAGCCGGTGCATCAGGTGCAGATCACCGCCAGCGACCCGCGCCCGGTGGATGGCCAGTTGGAGTTGTTTGCTGCCGAGGAGGGGGCCACGGGCAAGGGCAATGCGGTGATGGACGCGGTGAATGAACGGTTTGGTGAGTACACACTCACTCCGGCCAGACTATTGCGCCGGGGCGGGATGCACAACGTCATTGCCCCGGCCTGGCGGCCCACCGGGCATCGTAAAACGGTGTAGAGTGGTCGCTGTCGTTACCGTTTGGCGCAGGCTTCAGCAATGGCTGTCAGCTGCTGCCCGCTCAGCAGTTGTTGGGCGCGCTCAAACAGCTCCCGCTCCTCGAAGCGGATGTGCTGTTGCAGTAACTCACCAAAACGGCCCAGCTCAGCGGTAGTGCGCTCTGTTGAGGCGACCAGGCTGCGCAGTTGGGCGTGTTCATCGTCCAGCCGTTGTAGCAGGGCGGTTTCGCCGTGTTGGCGTAGCGGCGGGGCGAGATGGCGTTCTTCGATCTGAAAGTGCGGCTCCAGTTCGGCGGCAAAGCGGCTTAGCACCTCGTGCCAGATGGTGTCGGGGTCAAAGCCCGGTTCACCGGCGGCGGCCTTTTTCGCCTTCAGTGCCAGCACCAGCCCTTGATGGTGGTCGTCGGAGAGCGCTCGCAGCCCGTCATCGCGCTTCATGGTGGATCCCCCCTTGGTTGTCGGCATATACCCAGAGTGTAGCAGCGCGGCATCGTGGGGGCAGGGTCATTGCAGCGGGCCTTGTTGGCGGGTGGCCCAAGGCTTTCCCGCCGGTAGCCGTGCTGCTATGTTGGCGGGTCTATTGGATAGCTATATGGGAGCCGGGATGGAACATATTCGCCGTTGGTGGCCGCCCCTGGTGTTGGGGTTGTTGTGTCTGCTGCCGCAGGCGATGGGCTGGGAGGTGGCATGGCGCTATGAGCGGGAGCTACTGGACAGCGAGCCCTGGCGACTGGCGACTGGCCACCTTGTACACCTGGGTTGGGTACACTTGGGGATGAACCTGGCGGGGCTGCTGCTGATCTGGGCACTGTTCGCAGGGCTGTTGCCGTTGTGGTACTGGGCGATGGGGCTGTTGCTCAGTGCCCTGGGGGTGTCGCTGGGGCTTTACCTGTTCGACCCCGCCCTGGCGTGGTATGTGGGACTTTCGGGGGTGCTGCATGGGCTGTTGGCCATGGGAGCGCTGGCCTTGCTGCGCCGAGACCGCGTGACGGCGATGCTATTGCTGGTGGGGGTTGTGGGTAAATTGCTGTGGGAGCAGCTGGGTGGTGGCGATGCGGGCAGCGCTGAGTTGATTGGCGGTGCGGTGATCGTCAATGCCCACCTTTATGGCGCGCTGGCGGGGCTTGCCTTGGCCCCGCTGCTGTGGTGGCGTGGGGCTTAGCCTTGCTGGCGGCTGGCCATGACCCGCTCGACGGTGTCGACGATGGCCTGGGTCTGCGGATCGACTTCGATATTGATCCGATCGCCTGCCTGGCGTGTACCGATATTGGTGCGTGCCAGGGTTTCCGGGATCAGGTTGAGGGCGAAGCGACCCGCTTCCAGCTCACCGATGGTCAGGCTGATCCCGTCGATGCCGATGTAGCCTCTGGTGAAGACGTACTTCCCCCAGGCGGGATCGATGGCCAGCCAGAGTTGGTGATTGTTTGCGCTGGGGATCACCTCCACCACCTCGCTGGTGCCGATGATGTGGCCGGACATGGCATGACCACCGATCTCATCGCCAAAGCGCGCGGCACGCTCCACATTCACCCGATCCCCAAGCTGCAATTCGCCCAGATTGGTAAGGCGCAGGGTCTCCTGCATCAGGTCAAAACTCACCCTGTCACTGTCGATGCTGGTGACGGTCAGGCAGCAGCCATTGTGGGCCACCGAGGCACCGCAGGCCAGGCCCGTAAGCATCTCGGGGGGCAGGCGCAGGGTGTGGCTGCGAAAGTCGGCCCTTTCCTCCAGTGCGATGAGTTCGGCGGTGCCCTGCACGATTCCGGTAAACATGTTTCCTCCTCGACTACTCAGCGCAGGGTGCGTGGCATGGGGATCTTGTACTGTTGGAGTTTACGATAGAGGGTTCGCTCACTGACACCCAACTGAGCGGCGAGCTTCTTGCGGTCCCCGTCGAAGTGGGCGATGGCCCAGCTTAGGTGGCGGGCCTCGGCCTGATCCAGACTGAGGAGCTGGTTGCCGGCGTAGCGGAAGTCGTCGCCGTCGCTGAGGCATTCAGGGGGCAGGTGTTCGGGCATGATCCGATCCCCGTCGGCCAACAGCAGGGCGCGCTCCAGGATATTGCGCAACTCGCGGATGTTGCCGGGGAAGCGGTAGGCGTAGAGGTAGCGCATCGCCTCTTCACTTAGTGCGATGCGCCGCTCCGGCGCAAGGCGCGTAAGCAGTGAGCTGGCCAGCAGCGGCAGGTCTTCGATGCGCTCGCGCAGTGAGGGCAGCTCGATGGGGAAGGCATTGATGCGGTAGAAGAGGTCCTGACGGAAGCTGCCTTCATCGACCATTTTTTTCAGCTGGCGATGGGTGGCGCAGACCAGACGGAATTCGGCTTGGTGGGATTCAACCCCACCCACCCGGCGGTAGGTGCCGGTTTCCAGCAGACGCAGCAGCTTGACCTGCAAGGACAGCGGTACATCGCCCAATTCATCCAGAAACAGAGTGCCACCCCGGGCCGCTTCCACCAGCCCGATCTTGCGCGTAACCGCACCGGTGAAGGCCCCCTTCTCGTGGCCGAACAGCTCGCTTTCGAACAGGGTCTCGGTCAAGCCGGAGCACTCCACCGGCACAAAGGGGCCACTGGCGCGCGCACTGTTGGCATGGACCGCACTGGCCATCACCTCCTTGCCGGTGCCTGATTCGCCCAGCAGTAGCACGGTGGCCATGCTGGGGGCGGCGCGCTGGATCAACTCCAATACCCGGTTAAAGGCCGCAGAACGACCGATCATCCCGTCGGAGGTGGTGGGGTCGGCACTGCCCAGGCTGCTCTTGCGCATCCGCTCTAGGTAGTAGTGGATCTGTCCATCCTCACCCAGGATTGGCCAGGCCTCCACCTCGACGTGCTCTTCGCCACGCGGGGTGTGGTGCAGGTGTAGCATGCGGCTGGGCTGGCCGGTCTCGCGGCAGTTGCGGATCGGGCAGTCCTCGCCGGCCTGATCGCAGGGCACGGTGTAGTGGTGGGAGACCTCGAAGCAGCGCAAGGGGCGACCGGCACGGGTGATATCGCCGTAGTCATGGCGGTAGTGGCTGTTGACGGCGAGCAGTTCATAGTCGGTGGAGAGCAGGGCCGCAGGCTCCTGCAGTACCTCGAGAAATGACTGCCATTCGGGCGTGATTGCTTGCATGGGATACACGGTCTGTCGAGTGGTGGACACTATAGCCCGTATGCACCCAGACGAACAGGGTGCGCGGGCGGTGAACAGTGCATGGGTTAACCCACTATGATTGTGGCAAATGACGTATTTTCAAGTGCTTAGCTCAAATTGGCGGGGGCATTTTGGCCATTACGCTGACATAAATCAATGGAATTATCGCCCTGGATGCACCACAATGGGGAGTGTGTGGTACGGGTGTTATGCCCGGCAAATTCAGTGGTAAGGAGAGAGTAACAATGGCTGAGCGCTTGATCGACTGGGACGGTGAGTTGGAGATGGGGATCCATGAGATCGATGAGCAGCATCGCATGCTGGTCGATATCCTCAATGAATTTCATGAGGCGATCCACCAGCACAAGGGAACCGACGTGGCCGAGCGCATCTTAGAGCGGCTGGCCGACTATACCCGCATCCACTTCGCGGTGGAGGAGAGCATGATGCGCCTGCTCGATTACCCGGATTACCCCGAACACAAGCGCCTGCACGATGAGCTGATCGAAACCCTAAAGGATCTGACGGTGAAGTTTGCCTCGGGCAAGAAGTCGGTCAACTTTGAGTTGATCCACTTCCTCAAGATGTGGCTGACCAAGCACATCCAGGAAAACGACATGGCCTACACCAGCTACTTTCTCTCGCGTGGCGTGGTGGCCAAACCGACCAACACCCTCAACGAAGAGCGTGTCGACGGCTTTTCCATCAAGAAGATGTGGTCGAAGCTGTGGAATGAGTCGTGAGGTGAGAAGGCGGCTAGCGCTGGGCTGCTAGCCGCCCCAGCCCGTCATTATGTTCCACATGCCAGGGAACTGCCGGGCTTAAGCCTGCGTCGGGCTAGCAGCCTGTGGCTACGCCCCTGATCATTGGCACTCACCCAGACGGCGCCCTTCCAGGGTTTGTTTCATGGTGAGTTCGCCCATCGGGCCGCCGGTCATGTGTACGGTCATCTCCCCCTGATAGGTATCGCCCTGGTAAATCAGTTCCCCGCTGCCGCGGGTGTTGATCCCTTCCTGCGTGCAGTCGATGCGCCAGTTGACCCGGTTGCCGTCAATCTCCCGTTCCAGCACATCACAGTTCTGATCCTGCGGCTCGACTCCGGGTACCAAATCGTCTTCGGTCACGCAGTCGCTGATGGTCATTGGCGGTGGTGAGAAGGGCATGCCCTCCACCTCGGAGGTGATGGTGGTCTCCCACTGGCCGGTGCGGATCTCCGCTTGAGCAACGCTGGCGCCCACGATAAACAGTGAGGCGAGAAGCAGGGGGCTAAAGCGTTTCCATGTGTGTTGCATGATGATTCTCCATATAAATTGGTCACAAGTGTCGCGCCTAAAAGTAGCATGGTTGGCGGCGCTATAACAGGAAACAGTACACAGCAACGTCACCCCAGCAGCCGGGTGTGATCCCGGTAGGTGCAGCGATCCATCACCACCGTAAGCCCGGCAGCCTGTGCCCGCCGCGCCTCGGCCTCATTGACCACACCGTCCTGCAGCCATAGCGCCGGGATCCCCAGCTCGATACAGGCATCAACGATCGGCCCCACGTGTTCGGCGGCGCGGAACACATCGACCAGATCGGGACGTTGCGGTAGCGCATACAGATCCGGCCAGGCAGGCTCCCCCAGTATCTCGGCGGTAGCGGGGCGCACCGGCAGGATGCGATAGCCAAAGCCCTGTAGCGCCTGGGCTACCCGGTAGCTGGGGCGACTGGGCTTGGGTGAGAGGCCGACTACGGCGATGGTTTTTACTCGTTGTAGCAGTTGGCGAAGCGCCTCGTCGTTTGGATTGCTAAACTTTTCTTCGTCTTGCATGTTAGTCTCCAGCTAGTGTGATTCAACTTGAGGAGGATATGTCATGCCCGTCACCAAAGAACAGCTTATCGCCGAATTGAACAAGGATCTGGAATGGGAGTATGCCGCCGCAGTGCAGTACGTTCAGCATGCGGCGGTGCTGACCGGTGCGCAGTACGATGGCATTCGCAAGGAGTTGGTGATTCACTCCCAGGAGGAGTTGCAACACGCCAATGTGCTGGCCGAACAGATCGACTTTCTCGGCGGGGTGCCCACCATCGACGTGGAGAACCGTGATGTCTCCAACGAATCCGAGGAGATGCTCAGACAGGACCTGGCCGGTGAGGAGAACGCCATTACTCGCTACAAGGAGCGGATCCGCCAGGCGGAGGAGCTGCAGGAGTACGGGCTGCGTCGGGTACTGGAGGACATCCTGATCCAGGAAGAGGAGCACAAGCGCGATCTGCTGGATGCCCTTGGGCACTAGCGACATATACAGCGCCCAGGCTACTCCACGGCACACACCCGATTGCGCCCACCCTCTTTGGCCCGGTAGAGCGCGCGGTCAGCCTGCTCGATGAGCTCTTCGTGATTGTCGACAGGTTCGGGCCAGCTGGCTACGCCGATGGAGGTGGTCAGATCGCCCAGGGATTGGCCGTCGTGGTGTAGTGCCAGCGCGGCCACCTGTTGGCGCAAGTCTTCGGCCCGTTCCATCGCCTGCTCCATCGGGAGGCCGGGGAGGATGATAAGAAACTCCTCGCCCCCCAGGCGGCAAGGCAGGTCCGAGTCGCGGAAGATCTCACGCAGCAGCTTGCCACAGGCGCGTAGCACCACATCGCCGGCCTCATGGCCAAAGGTGTCGTTAAAGCGCTTGAAGTGATCGATATCCATCATCAGCACCGACAGCGGTTGCTTATGGCGACGGTTGCGGGCGACCTCCCGCTCAAACACCTCTTCTACAAAACGGCGGTTGAATAGCCCGGTGAGCGGGTCACGGATGGTCAGATCGTGCAGGGCCTGGCGCAGCTTGATATTGGCCATCGCCAGGCCGATGCTGTCGGCCAGCTCGGTGGCCAGGTCGATGAAGGCCTGTACACTCTGCTCGGCGTAGTAGCCGTCATCGGGCAGGATGAAGTGCAGGGTGCCGATGGTCTTGCCCTGGGCCAGGAGGGGGACACAGCAACTGTGCTTGACCGATTCGTGCAGGTGAGAACAGGCCGGGTGGAGGGCGTCGTTGTAGCGATAAAGGTGTTCTCGCCCCAAACGCATTGCCCAGCAGGCATCCGGGTTGAAGTGCTCTGCCAGATCCTCGGGCACGCCCCCCCACACGCTGCTGCGCTCGAGCATATTGCCGCTCTCGCGCAGCATGTAGAGTGCGCCACGGCTGCCATCGAACAGGGTTTGCAGGGTGCCAATCACTATCGGTTGGGCCTCCTCCAGGGTGGCACAGGACTGGAGCAGGTCGGTCATCTCCCGAATCACGCTGATCTCATGGTTGCGCCGTGCCAGGATGGCTGTTTGCTGTTGCGCGTTGTCGCTGGCATCTTGTAGTTCGGTGGTGCGCGCATGGACCCGCTCCTCCAGGCGATCCTTGGCCTGGCTGAGATCATGGTGGGCCTGCTCTGCTTCGGCCTCGTGGCGCTCCAGGGTGAGGGAAAGGTCGTCCAGCGCATCGCCGAGGTTCTGGATCTCGTTGGCACCGGACTGGAGGCGGAAGCGCAGGCCGCGCTCCCCTGCCGCCAGGCGTCGGGCCGAGCGATAGAGTTTGACCACCGGGCGATGCACCCAGCGCTCACCCAGCCACCAGGCCATGCTGAGGGTGAGCAGGCTGGCCAGCAAGAGCAGGAGCAGCGAGTAGTAAAAGGTGGTTTGGGTCTCGCCGAGCAGCGTCCCCCGCGCTACCCCCACGGTGATCCACAGTCGTCGTCCATCCTCTTGCCAGACCGCGCTGCTATAGACGCGTGCCACCCCATCCAGGCCCTCGCGATTGAAAAAGGGCTCCTTGTTGCTGGCGTAACGGATGGTTTGAAACAGTTCGCTGTCCGAACCATCCTGGCCCACCAGCCCCAGCTGATCGGGCATGCGGGCGATGATGGTGCCGTGTTCATCCCAGATGGTCAGGGTGGTATTCGGTCGGTGCAGTTCCACCAGCGACTCGAGATAGCTGGTGATATCCACCCCGGCGACCACCGCTCCGTTGGCCTGTCCCTGGCGATCACGAAGGGCCATGGCCACTGGCAGTACCAGCTGTCCTGTCAGGCGGCCTTGGGTTACCTCACCCAGTACGGGCCGATGACTACCCAGGGCACGACGCAGGTAGTCGCGATCCTGGAACGATTGACCGCTGTCTGCGGGAATGGCGCTACAGATAAGCTCGCCCCCAGGGCTGAGCGCAAACAGGTTGGCATAGCCGCTATACTGGCTAAGCAACGGGGCCGTGATATCGGGGCACAGCTGCGCATCCAGCAGGCCTGGGTTGTGCCCCAGCGCGCTGGTCAATTGCATGGCGTTGTTGATCAGGGCGCTTAGGTTGTGACTGGCGGCGGAGGCCGAGTGTTCGAGTTGCTCCAGCTGGTGTGAGGTAGCAATACGGCGATTTTCCAGGCTGGTCCAGGCGAATATCAGCGCCAGCGGTAGCCAGCTGACAATGACCAACTGGATCAGCCGGACGCGTATCCCACTGTATTTGCCGGGTGTATGCTCCGGGTTGTGGGTGGTCATCTTGGAAACCTGAATCCTTCGATGGTTATGTAACAGCCTGTTAAGGGTGGGGCGCAGCCGAATGTATATAGTATTCTGCCTTGCCCCTAAGCCTAAACCCTAGCGGGCGAGCGTGCCACCGCGCCCTTGCACCGAACCTAGGGCAGCAGGATAATGGCCGGTCTGATTTTCCAACCTGGATGACTCTCCACCGCGATGAAAAAACACCTTCAGCAATTAATCCTGACCGCCCTGCAGGATCTGCATAGCAGCGGCGCGCTGAGCTGCGATCTGCCCGAGAATATCGTTATCGAGCGCACCCGTGATCGCGCCCATGGCGACTTTGCCTGCAATATCGCCATGGTGCTGGCCAAGCTGGCGCGCAGCAAGCCGCGTGATCTGGCCGAGCGTATCGTGGCCCACCTGCCCGAGTCGGCGCAGGTGGCCAAGGTGGAGATCGCCGGTCCTGGCTTCATCAACTTCACCATGGCCGAGGCCGCTTACCATGAAGTGCTGGGGCAGATCATCGCCGCCGGTGAGGCCTACGGCCGCTCTGATATCGGTCAGGGCAAGTCGGTGCAGGTGGAGTTTGTCTCCGCCAACCCCACCGGCCCGCTGCATGTGGGCCATGGCCGTGGTGCCGCCTATGGTGCCACCGTGGCCGATCTGCTCGCGGCGGTAGGCTTTCGGGTCCATCGTGAATACTACGTCAACGATGCCGGACGGCAGATGGATATCCTCGCCACCTCGGTGTGGCTGCGCTACCTGGAACTGTGTGGCGAGGAGATCTGCTTTCCTGCCAATGGCTACAAGGGTGACTACGTGTGGGACATCGCCGCCAGTCTGCACCGCGAACAGGGCGAGCGCTTTCGCCACCCGGTGGCCGAGGTGTTCGCCCAGGTGCCCGCCGATGAGCCCGCCGGTGGTGACAAGGAACTGCACATCGACGGCCTGATCGAGCGCGCCAAGGCGTTGTTGGGTGGTGCCGGTTACCGCCAGGTCTTCGATGCCGGACTCGACACCATCCTTGCCGACATCCGCCAGGATCTGGAGGAGTTTGGTGTGGTCTACGACCAGTGGTATTCCGAGCGTTCTCTGGTGGAGAGTGGCCGGGTGGACCAGGCCATCGAGCGCCTGCAGGCGGCCGGGCATGTCTATGAGGAGAATGGCGCACTGTGGTTCCGCTCCACCGACTTTGGCGACGAAAAAGACCGTGTGGTGGTGCGCGACAACGGAGTGAAGACCTACTTCGCCTCCGATATCGCTTACCACATGGAAAAGCTGGAGCGCGGCTTCGAGCGGGTGATCGACGTTTGGGGTGCCGACCACCACGGCTATGTGCCGCGGGTCAAGGCGGCGCTAACGGCGCTGGGCGACAACCCGGATCAGCTCGATGTGTTGCTGGTGCAGTTTGCCATCCTCTATCGG
>SLDE01000064.1 GCA_007125455.1 Ectothiorhodospiraceae bacterium | reverse complement strand
CTCCCTTGCTCCCTTGCTCCCTTGCTCCCTTGCTCCCTTGCTCCCTTGCTCCCTTGCTACTTGCCCCTTCCCCCTTCCCCCTCCCCCCCCCATTCACACACCAGCAGGCTGCGTTCGGGGGCGAGGCCGGCGAGCAGGCGTTGGGAGAAGTCGCGGTAGTTGGGGTGACGGCGGAAGGGTTCGAGGGCGTCGTGGTGGGCGAGCAGTACGCGCCAGAGGAAGGGGTGCGTGGCGCTGTCGTTGCTGATCTGGGCGGCGCTGACTTCGCGCACGCCGGGGATCTCGTAGAGCAGGCGCTGGCCCCGTTGCTGGAGTAGTCGCACATCGGCGATGTCGCCGTGTTCGGGGGTGAAGAGCAGCAGTTTTTCTACCGTTTGCCAGGGGCGGCAGCGAACCAGTACCTCGGCGGCACGTCCGGCGCTGCCCCAGCGGCGCATGCACTGTTCGGCTTCCTGGCGGATCGCGGCACTGACCCCTTGGGTGAGGGCGCTGTAGTCGTCCCCGGCCTTGCGCTGGGCGGCGACGGCCTTGGCGGCACTGGCGGAGAGGGCGCTGTGGTAGTTGATCTTGGCCACCCCGGCACCGATCAGGCGGTGGTATTGGTCTTCGCTAAGGCCGCTGCCGCCGTGGATCACGAGGGGGATCGCCAGCGCTTCGTTGATGTGGCGCAGGCGTTGGTAGTCGAGCTTGGGTTTGCCCTTGAGCATGCCGTGTACGGTGCCGATGGAGACGGCGAGAAAGTCCACGCCGGTGTGGCGCACGAAGCCACGGGCCTGGTCGACGGTGGTGAAGCTGAGTGCATCGCCCTGCTGGCCGTTTTCGGGCACATAGCCCAGCTCGGCCTCCACTGGCACGCCGCAGCCGTGGGCCAGTTCGACCACCTGTTTGCTGCGCTTGAGGTTTTCCTCTAGCGGGCTGTGGGAGGCGTCGATCATCACCCCGTTACAACCCCAGGCGATGGCCTGACGTACGGTTTCCGGGCCGGAGCCGTGGTCGAAGTGCAGGGCCACCGGCACGTCGGCCTGGCGTGCGGCGCGTTCCATGGCGGCCATCAGCAGGGCGGGGGCGTAGTGGGAAAAGTGCGGCTCGGAGAGACCGAGGATCACTGGGGCGCGGGCACTCTCGGCGGCGGCGATCACCCCCTGCAGGAAGTGCAGATCGATGATATTGAACGAGCCGACCGCGTAGGCGTTGTCGTAGGCATGTTGCAGCATGTCCTTCATGTGGACCAGGGGCATATTCGACTCCTACTTTGTATTTTCACAGCAGCTCGCCGAAGAGCGGCAGGCCGTGGTGTTTAAGCTGTTCGCCCATGGCGGCGTTGATGCACAGCAGGGGCAGGCTGAGGGTGACGGCCTTGCTGTGGCGTGCGATCACGGCCTGGGCCTGGGCGCGGTCGTAGCGGGCGCGGGTATGAAAGCGCCCGCCACCACCCTCTACCCGCCATTTGTCCTGCTGGCGGGTGGCGTGCAGCCAGGGGTGGCGGGTGGCAAAATCGGCCTGCTCCAGCGTGCTCCCCCAGATCTTGCCCAGGCGGGTGGCGATGCGTGGCAGTTCTTTGTCGTAGAGGCGGCGCAGGCCGGGCATGGCTTGGTCGTAGCGCAGTTCGTGTACCTGACCGTCGGCCCAGGCGAGGCCGTCCAGCCCTTGCTCGGCGGCATGGATGAGCATCAGTTTCAGTGCCAGGGCAGGCCATTCGCGCCGAAACGGGGCGCGGGGGATCTGGCCACGGACCTGGTGGCGGTCGGCCTGGTGCCAGTCGCTTTGGATCTCCTCGATAAACAGCACCCGGCGGCCATCGGTGGTCTCGCGCTGTTTGCTGCGGATGTGCAGCAGCACGTTGCGTTCATAGTAGTGGCTGTTGAAGTGGCTGTGCTGATAGTCGGGCAGGGTGACTAGCCATTCGCGGTAGTCTTCGCCACCGTGCAGGCTCATGTGTTCGTAACGGCGGCTGCTGTCCAGATCGCAGCGCAGGCGGTGGCTGCGCAGGGCGTGGCGGCGGGCCTGTTCGCAGGCTAGCTCCCGATTGGCAAACCAGGGCTGACCATCGCTTTGCAGGGCCAAACCACTGGGGCCGAGCGCAAACCAATGGGGTTGATCACCCTCGGCCAGCGGGTGCCCCTGGGGCCAGAGCACACCGATGCGGTACTGCCCGGCCCGTTCCTGCAGGCGCAGCACGCCGACATCGCCCTCGGCTACCGGCAGCTCGGCCATCTGCAGTCGCCAGGCGGGCAGCCGTTCGGCAACCTCTTGCAGGGCAAGCTGGCAGTCCTGGGTGCAGGCCAGTTGGTGGCTGAGGCGCGGGCGGATGCTGTGCAGATGGCAGGCCTGGAGCAACACGTCGCGCTCGATCACGCTGTGCGGGGGGTGGTCGAGTAGCTCCATCAGCCCGGACCAGAGCAGCTCTTCGCGACGGATCCCCTGTTGTTGCAGGTTGTGCAGGGTGTGGCGCCACTGGATGGCAGTGGCACGGGTCATCCCCAGCGCCTCAATGCGCTGGCACAGGCGGCTGTAGAGGCGTTCGGGATAGGGGTAGGACTGTTCCTTAGGGCCGCTCTCTTCGGCCAGCAGGCGGCGGCGTGCCTGTTCGATGCACTGGCGCTGGCCGGGCTCGTTTAGCCAGGCGAGAAAGGCGCGGCGATCCACCTCGGACCATTCGTGACGCCAGGCGGTGTCGGCCAGGGTGTGGCCAGAGAAATCGACACTACCAGGGGCGGCCTGCTGGAGGATATCAATCAAGGGGTAGAGCTGATGATGCGGGGTTTTGGCCGTGATCCGCAGGTGCAGGCGGTTGGCATGCATACGGGCCCGCTCGGACATGATGCCGACGATACGACCACTGGGTAGATGCAACATCCCTTCCTCCTCCTCTACTCCCTGGTGGGGAAGTTGAGTACCTTGTGGGTGGCGCTGCGGCTGTCGAGCTGTTCGAGCAGTTGGGCGTCCATCGCCTCCAGTGCGCGGCGCAGGATCATCCCGCCGTTGGCATGAAACAGGCGGATGCGACAGGGCACTGGCTCGTGCAGGCCGCTACGCTGATGGACATCGAAATCGGCCCAGGCCACCACCGGCATATCGTTAAAGGCCCTATCGACGATGATCCAGGCATCGGATTGCAGGATCAGGTCGAGGGTCTTGAGCCCCGGGATCGGCAGGCGCAGTTCTTTACCCAGTCGCTTAAAGGCCAGCTGTACGTGGTTGTAGAATGTCGCCTCAACCTTGCTCTGCAGGTACGCATACACAGGCAGTTCATCATGTCGGGTAAACATATCTGGCCCTGTGGTATGCGTGCAGCGAAATCCCCGCCACGCCGAGCTAACGCGTCAGGCTGGCGAACAGCACCGGCAACTGCTCCGGCAGGCGATCCACATGATCGATGATCGTGTAGTTATTGGCACCAAAGATGCGTTTGACGTAGTTATCGGCATTGGCATCCAGGGTCAGGCAGTAGCTGTGTACGCCCTTGGTATACAACTCCTCCACCGCCTTTTTGGTGTCATGGCGCAGGTGTTGCGGATCGCGTTCGTCGATATCCGCCGGCTCGCCATCGGTGACCAGCAACAACAGCTTGCGACGTTCGGGCTGCTTGAGCAGATGGTGGGCAGCATGACGCATCGCTGCGCCCATACGGGTGGATAGCCCACCCTTCATGCCAGCCAGTCGACCACGGGCCTCGTCATCGAGCTTTTGGTTGAAGTCTTTGAAGCGATAATACTGCACGTCATGCCGACCATCGGAGGAAAAGCCGTGGATGGCAAAGGGGTCGCCGATACCGTTGATCGCGGTGGCCACCAGGGTGGCCGCCTCACGGGTGAGCTCCAGTACTGTCTTGTCGGAGCCGTCGATGGTTTCGTTGGTGGATTCCGACAGATCGAGCAATACGGTAACCGCCAGATCGCGGTTCTTGATCACATTGCGCATGGTGATGCGCGGATTGGGCTGCTCGCCCATGCGGATCGAGATCATCGCATCCACGGCGGCATTGATATCGACCTCATCGCCATCTTCCATGTTACGTATGCGCTGCACCCCCTCCGGACTGAGCAGATCGATGATCTGTTTGATGCGGTGGGCGATCGGCTTGTAGGCGGTGAGGATATCGTCGATATCCTTGGGGTCGCCCTTAGGCTGGCGACGCTCGTACACCGTGGCCCAGTCGGGACGGAACAGTTGGATCTGGTAATCCCATTCCTGATAGTGGAAAGGTGGCGAGACCGCCTCCTTGCCCCACATATCGTTGAAGCTTTTGGTGTTCTCCAGATCATCTTCATAGGGGAACATCTCGGTGGAACAGGTCCAGATCTCCTGGGCATCGTCACCGGCCAGTTCGCAGTCCACCTCGTTGGCCATTTCAATCACGCTAACGGTCTTGCGCTGCTGGCGCTGGCTGGCGGCCACATACTCCTCGAAGGTGTTGAAACTGAATTCCTCGAACTCCCAAACAAAGCGGTTGTCGTCCCGGTAGGGAACACGAATACGCTCCAGGATACGCAGGCTGGGCACCTCTTTACGGGTCGTCAGCAGATTGAACAGCTCCAAACCCAGGTGCCAAGAGAACTGGTTGTTATCCTGTTCGGCCTCGATACGGGCGTGAAATTGTTCGCACAGCGCGTCGATCTGCGCATCCCCGGTGCGATGCTTCGGATCGAGCAGCATCAACGCGGCCCGTTCCAGCAAGGGCATGGTGGGGTGTTCAGCCGCTTCTTGTGGTGGCATATCCAGCAGCGAACGCCACAGTTTCCGCAGGCCAGGGAACTGCTGCGCCGCCTTGTACTCGACGCGGGCATCCTCGATAAAGGCGATAAAGAACATCTGCGCGGGACTGAGTTGCTCGGCAGAGATCGCCGAACGGGTGTAGCAGATATGCGCTGCCATGTGCGCCGCCGTGGCGCGGTAGAGTTCCAGGCCGGAGATCTCTCCGATGGCATCGACCGCATCGGGCATATGCAGGATATGCGCCTCCAGGTAGGGGCGGAAATCGGTGTAATCGGCACCCGTGGGGCGCAGGAAGAAATCACGACCCCATAAGGCGCGCAGATAGAAATTGAGTTTGCGCTGGGTGTCGATAAACAGGGTGCCACGGCGCTCTTTCTGCAGCATCGCCTGACTGTCCTTGGACTCCAGATTGAAGTAGGCAGTGAGGTTATCGAAGTCGCGTCGGTAGGCCTGGGCACCGAAGTTGGCCCAGCGGCGCAGGCCACTGAGGGTCAGTTTGGAGAGCAGCTCGTCGATGTGGTTGAGCATTGGGCGCAGACCACGGGCGGCGGTAGACGATAGCTGATGGATCAGCGTCAGGTAACCGCGCAACAGCTCGGCATCGCCCAGACGGCGGGCGGCGGTGGGCAGGCTGTTGAACATCAGCATAATGACTTCGCCCGAGGTCATGGAGGAGAGCTTCATCGCGGCGGTCATGCAGTCGTTGATGACATCTTCGCCACACTCTTTGGTGACCAACGGCATCTCCTGCAGGTAGGAGATCACCAGATCATTGCCACGCCCCAGGTTAGAAAGGGCCTTGGCCCCTTCCAGATATTCATGCAGCCCGGCAGGTGACATGCTCCGCGAGGCCTCGATGAAGGTGGCCTCCAGGACATCACGCACCTCAGGGGCGATATCCTGCAACTGCTCTGCGTAATCTTCGAGATTTATGCTCATGTCTGATTACCCCAAAAAGATTTTTCAACACAGAGAACACAGAGCTCACGGAGTATTGAATAAGCAAGCCTTACCTTAGCTACCACCCGTGTACGCGCTAGCCCTCGACGGCTTGAGTTCAATCAAGCACGCACTTCTCTGTGTTCTCCGTGGACTCTGTGTTGACCGCTTTTACGATACAAAAAAAGTCTGCACCGCCGCATTGAGGGTTTCACGCATATCCGGGTCGTCGGTCAGCGGGGTCACCATGGTCATCTGGCAGGCGGCGACAGGCTCAACACCTTTGCTGATCAACTGCCCTGCATAAACCAGCAAGCGGGTGGAGATCCCCTCGTCCAGACCGTGGCCCTTGAGGTTGCGGGCGCGATGGGCGATCTGCACCAGTTTGCCGGCGGTCTTTTCGTCCACCCCCGACTCTTTGGCGACGATGGCGGTTTCGGTCTTTTCTTCTGGGTAGTCGAAGTCCATCCCGCCGAAACGCTGCTTGGTGGATTGTTTGAGATCCTTCATCAGGCTCTGGTAGCCGGGGTTGTAGGAGATCACCAGCTGGAAGTCCGGGTGTGCCTCGATCAGCTCGCCCTTCTTGTCCAAAGGCAGTGAGCGGCGGTGGTCGGTCAGCGGATGGATCACCACGGTGGTGTCCTGACGGGCCTCAACCACCTCATCCAGGTAACAGATCGCACCGATACGTGCGGCGGTGGTGAGCGGGCCGTCTTGCCACTTGGTGCCGTCCTTGTCCAGCAGGAAACGCCCCACCAGATCGGAGGCGGTCATATCCTCATTACAGGCCACGGTGATCAAGGGCTTACCGAGCTTATAGGCCATGTATTCAACGAAACGGGACTTACCACAACCGGTCGGCCCCTTGAGCATCACCGGCATGCGTACATTGTAAGCCGCCTCGTAGAGTGCAATCTCATTGCCTACCGGCTCATAGTAGGGTTCGTTCTTGATGATGTATTGCTTTGAGTCTACTGTGCTTTCATTCTTGGACATGACACACCTTCACTTATCGCTGATGGTACTAGTTCACTTCTTCATCCGTTTCGGTCTCACCCGACCAACCGGACGCCCGTGCTTTTTCCAACCACTCGCCATGAATGCGTTGATGGCGTTCAAATAATTCCTGTGGCAAATGACTGACCATGCAGCCATATTTATCCCACTCGGCATTCACCTTTTGTAACAAAGCGTCAATCCCGGCTAGGTTCCAGCCCTCACAGGTCTCCGTTTCCGGCAACAATTCAAAAACCCATGCATCACGAACCAATTTGCCAATGGTGGTCATCCCGCCATTCACATCGTTATGGATACCGATATATCTATCAGGCTTGCTCATGGTATTCCTTTGGGTTCGTATTGATTCACAAACGGTGTATAAAAAAGCCCCTGGCCTTATCGAACGAGGGCAGGGGCTTCATACTACGAGGCAGCCCTGCTTAATTAAACAGTCTTACCGCGATAGATAACCATGGAAGCACCGGCTGACTGAGCGAAGTTGTCAAAGCCAAGCAGACGAACATGGTTGTTCGGGTGGGCTTTGTGACAGGCTTCTACTTCAGCCAGGATGGTGTCGACATCGGTTTCACCGAACATCGGCAGCTTCCACATGTACCAGTAGTTACCAAAGGCATTTTCCGGCTCGGTGTGCTCGACACCGGGGTTCCAGCCCTTGCTGACGATGTATTCGATCTGCTTACGGATCTGCTCAGGGGTCAGGGCAGGCAGGTATGAAAAGGTTTCAAACTTGCGGCTGCTCGGATCGCTCAGGCTTGATTTGTAATCTTGCATGGTGCTCATGACTTATTCCTCATCAATTTCGTTTAAAAGCGTTTAACGCTGAAGTTCGCTCAGAACGCAGAGGACACAAACAGTGAAGATGAAGATCTCATTCTCATTGTGCCCCTTGCGTCTTTGCGCTTATCGCATTTGCTTTTACTTGTGCTTAACGTCCAGCTTGTCAACGGTGTCAAACTCGAACTTGATTTCCTTCCAGGTTTCCATCGCGATCTTAAGCTCTGGGCTGTGTGCCGCAGCGGCGGTAAGGATGTCCTTACCTTCTTTCTCAAGTTCACGACCCTGGTTACGGGCTTCCACACAGGCCTCAACCGCAACACGGTTGGCAGCGGCGCCGGCGGCGTTGCCCCAAGGATGACCCAGCGTACCACCACCAAACTGCAGTACGGAGTCGTCACCGAAGATGCTAACCAGCGCAGGCATGTGCCATACGTGGATACCACCGGAAGCCACCGGGATCACGCCAGGCATGGAGCCCCAATCCTGGTCGAAGAAGATCCCGCGTGAACGGTCTTCCTTGATGTAGCTGTCGCGCATGATGTCGATCCAGCCCAGGGTCGCTTCACGGTCGCCTTCCAGCTTACCGACAACGGTACCGGAGTGCAGGTGGTCACCACCGGACAGACGCAGGATCTTGGTCAGTACGCGGAAGTGGATGCCGTGGTGGGGGTTGCGGTCGAGTACCGCATGCATGGCACGGTGGATGTGCAGCAGCATGCCGTTGTCACGACACCACTGGGCCAGCTGGGTGTTGGCAGAGAAACCACCGGTCAGGTAGTCGTGCATGATGATCGGTGCACCGATCTCCTTGGCGTATTCGGCACGACGCATCATTTCATCAGCGGTCGGTGCGGTAACGTTCAGGTAGTGACCCTTACGCTCGCCAGTCTCGGCTTCGGCCTTGTGGATGGCTTCCATCACGAAGTCGAAGCGGTGACGCCAGCGCATGAAGGGCTGGGAGTTGACGTTTTCGTCATCCTTGGTGAAGTCCAGACCACCACGCAGGCCTTCGTAGCAGGCGCGGCCATAGTTCTTGGCGGACAGGCCCAGCTTCGGCTTGATGGTACAACCCAGCATCGGACGACCGTACTTGTTCAGGATGTCACGCTCAACCTGGATCCCCTGTGGCGGGCCGTTACAGGTCATGACATAGGCAACCGGGAAGCGGATGTCTTCCAGGCGAAGGGCGCGCAGGGCCTTGAAGCCGAACACGTTACCTACCAGGGAGGTCAGTACGTTAACGACTGAGCCTTCTTCAAACAGGTCGATGGGGTAGGCGACGAAGGCATAGAAGCAGGTGTCATCACCCGGTACGTCTTCGATGGCATAGGCGCGACCCTTGTAGTAGTCCAGGTCGGTCAGCAGGTCGGTCCATACAGTGGTCCAGGTACCGGTGGAAGATTCAGCGGCTACTGCGGCAGCAACTTCTTCACGGGGTACGCCCGGCTGAGGGGTGACTTTGAAGCATGCCAGGATATCAGTATCCTTAGGGGTGTATTCCGGCATCCAGTATGTTTCGCGGTATTCTTTTACACCCGCGCTGTAGCTCTTAACTGCCATGATGTAGATCTCCTCGTGGTTTCCAGGATTGGTGCCGGTCGGTCCCGTACGACCTTCCGGCGTGTCTGTACTCGACGATATGAAAGATAGACCACTTATCAGATAAATAGAAATTAATTGTAAATATGCTTTGGATTTACTAAAGTAAATACATTGTAGCGCAGTCACGGCGGCTATGGGCCGCCCTATATATTAGGTGGGCCTCGCCCGCCATTGGGCCTTTACAGCCCACATCTATCCCCACATTTCAGGGGGGGAGTACATACCCTCCTCCTAAACTTGAGAGGCCATCAGTATGATCAAGGCCACTTTGCAGCAACTGCGCCTGTTTCAGGCGGTTGCTCACCATGGCAGCTTCACCCGCGCCGCCGAGGCCATCCACCTGACCCAGCCGGCGGTGTCGATTCAGGTCAAGCGCCTTGAAGAGACCCTGGATACCCAGCTATTCGAGCAGATGGGCAAACGCATCTACCTCACCGCCGCTGGCAAGGAGCTTTATGCCGCCTGCGAGGATGTGTTCGAAAGGCTGGCGGCCTTCGAGGGCACGTTGGATGAGCTGCGTGGCGAGGTAGCTGGCCCACTCAACCTGGCGGCAGTCACCACGGCAAAATACTTTCTGCCCCACTACCTGGGTGCCTTTCTGCGCCAATACCCTAAGGTCACCCCGCAGATGAAGGCCAGTAACCGCGCCCGCATCCTCGAACGTCTGGACGAAAACGAGGATGACATCTACATCATGGCTACCCTGCCGGAGCGCGACGATATTGAGGTGCATACCTTCCTGCGCGACAAGTTGGTGGCCTTTGCGCATCCCAGTCACCCCTTGGCGAAGGAGAAGAATATCCCGCTGAGCCGGTTTGGTGAGGAGCGCATCATCTCGCGCGAGCACGGCTCAGGGATCCGTATGACGGTGGAAAAACTGCTCAAGGAGAAGGCGGTGAACATCGAGCCCTATATGGAGCTGGGCAGTGGCGAGGCGATCAAGCAGGCGGTGATGTCGGGGATCGGTATTGCGGTATTGTCGAACTTCAGCCTGCGTATGGAGCTGGAAAATCGGCGTCTGGTCATACTGGATGTGGAGGGGCTACCCATCCCGCGAAGCTGGTATGCGATCCATCGCAAGAAAAAACACCTCACCCCGGCAGCGTTGAAGTTTCTCGAATTCCTGCAAATCTCTGATCTGCCTACCCTGGAAAGTAACTTTTAGCATGTAGTACATAAGGTAAACGGTCTTTTAGTAGATAGCCATATAGGACTATACTGAACAACTTGCTTTCTTTGATGGAACACTTTCATGTCGACCTCGGTAGTCATCTGCGACGACTCCAGCTTCGCCCGCAAACAGATCGCACGGGTTTTGCCACCCAACTGGGCGGCGCAGCTGACCTTTGCCGTGAACGGGCGCGAGGGGATTGAGGCGATCGAGCAGCGCCTGGGCGATATCATCATCCTCGATCTGACCATGCCTGAAATGGATGGTTTTGACGTGCTGGCGCATATCCGCCGTCACGATCTGCCCACCCTAGCGATCGTGGTCTCGGCGGATATCCAGCCTGAGAGCCAAAAACGGGTCATGGAGCTGGGCGCGGTCGCCTTTATCAAAAAACCGGTGGATGGCGAGGCCTTGCGCAAGGTGCTGCAAAGCTATGGCCTGTTGGAGAGTACCAGCACTGCAATACGCACCGACACCAGCCCGGCAGACTTTTACGACTGGTGTCAGGAGCTTGCCAATGTGGCAATGGGGCGGGCCGCCAGCCTGCTGGCCGGAGTGATCCACGACGGGGTGGAGCTGTCGATCCCCCGGGTCAACCTGCTGGCGCGCAGCGAGCTGCGCATGCTGCTGGCGGGGATGGGCCATCGCGGGGTGTCGGCGGTCTCGCAGGGCTTTATCGGCGCGGGTATCAGCGGTGAGGCCCTGCTGTTTTTCGATGATGCCCATGTGCCGTCGCTGGCGCGTGCAGTCGACTACGAGGGCGAGGATCAGGAGAACATGCTGCGCGAGGTGGTAATGGAAGTGGGCAATGTGCTCTCGGGGGCCTTTCTCAAGGGCATGAGTGAGCAACTGGATATAAAACTCAGCCAGGGGCATCCGCAACTTAGCCTGCACCATAACCATGAGGGGCTCAGCCAGCCGGCGCTGCCAGAGCAGACCCTGGCGATTGAACTGAGCTACAACATCGGCCAGGAGCATATCCACTGCGATCAGCTCCTGTTGCTAACCGAGGGCTCCATCGCCCCGCTCAAACAACGCATGGAGCTGGCACTGCAATGAAGGGACAATTTAGCGAGGCCAACCCCACCGAATTGCACTGGCTGCTAGGGATCCTGCAAGATGTGGATGTCGGCCTGGTGGTGCTGGATCGCAATATGCGGGTCCAGCTATGGAACGGCTTTATGGAGAACCACAGCGGGCGCAGCCCGTCTGAGGTACGCGAACAGAACCTCTTCGCGCTGTTTCCCGAGCTGCCAGAGCGCTGGCTGGTGCGCAAGATCGAGTCGGTATTCCTGCTCAACAACCGCGCCTTCTCCTCCTGGCAGGAACGCCCCTGGCTGTTTCGTTTCGACAGTTATCACCCGATCACCGGTCAGGCGCAGTTTATGTACCAAAACCTGACCATCATCCCGATGCCCTCGCTGAACGGCGAGGTGGATCAGGTATGCCTGATCATCTACGACGTTACCGATACCGCCATGGACGAGCAGGCGCTACAACAGGCCAATAGTGAGCTGGAATGGCTGGGGCGCACCGACGGACTGACCGGCCTCTACAACCGCCGCGCCTGGGAAGAGTTGCTCAGCGCCGAGTACAAACGCAGTGAGCGCAATGGCGGCAGCGCGGTGTTGGCGATGTTCGATATCGACCACTTCAAACGGGTCAACGACAGCCATGGCCACCCGGCCGGGGACGAGGTGATCCGCCAAGTGGCGGAGACGGTAAACACGATCAAACGCGAGGCGGACATCGCCGGGCGTTACGGCGGCGAGGAGTTCGGCGTGGTGCTGGTGGATACCGATATCGAGGGGGCCAAACGCTTCGCCGAGCGGCTGCGTAGCGCGATAGAGGCGCTAGAGATATCGCTGGGCGGGGAGACCATCCGCTTTACCATCAGCATCGGGCTGGCCGTGGTGGGTAACTACCCCAAGGGCCATGAGTACTGGCTGGAATTGGCCGATAAGGCCCTCTATCACGCCAAGGAAAATGGACGTAACCGAGTAAGCGTGTACGGCGAGTAGTTTTACCCCACACTCCCCAGCAACTCGCTGATGGCCGCCGCGTCGATCAGCGACTCTCCTTCCTGCTTTTCCTTGCCGTAGATGGTATCGGCCAGTTGCTGCTTTTTGGCCTGCAGGGCGAGGATCTTTTCTTCCACCGTACCCTCGGTGATCAATTTGTAGACGAATACCGGCTTGTCCTGACCGATGCGGTGGGCACGGTCGGTGGCCTGGGATTCCACCGCCGGGTTCCACCAGGGGTCGTAGTGGATCACGGTGTCGGCCTCGGTGAGGTTGAGCCCCACCCCGCCGGCCTTGAGGCTGATCAGGAACAGATCCACTTCGCCGCTGCGGAAGCGTTCAATCGCCTCGTCGCGCTTGCGGGTCTGGCCGGTAAGCTTGCTGTAGGGGATCTTGCGCTGGTGCAGTTCGTCCTCGATCAGCCCCAGCATGGTGGTGAACTGGGAGAAGATCAGGATCCGTCGCCCCTCGTCCAGCAACTCGGGCAGGATCTCCATCAGCATCGCCAGTTTGGCGGAGTGGATCCCCTTGCCAGCAGCGGCGGGCAGCAGACGCGGATCACAGCAAACCTGGCGCAGCTTGAGCAGCGCATCGAGGATGGTGATGTGGCTGCGCGCCAGCCCCTTTTGGGCGATCGCCTCGCGCACCTTCTTCTCCATGGTCAGACGGATGCTTTCATACAGTGCCGCCTGTTTGCCCTCGATGGGCACGGTACGCAGCAGTTCGGTCTTTTGCGGCAGCTCGCTGGCGACGATGTCCTTGGTGCGACGCAGCATAAACGGGGTGGTACGACGGGTGAGCTGTGTGAGCCGTTCCGTATCCCCTTGCTTTTCGATCGGGCTGCGGTAGTGGCGGGTGAAGGCCTGCTGGTCGCCAAGGAAGCCGGGCAGCAGGAAATCGAATTGGGCCCACAGTTCGCCCAGGTGGTTCTCCATTGGGGTGCCGGTCAGGCAGAGGCGATGCTTGGCGTTGAGGGTGCGCACCAGCTGCGCCGCCTGGGAACGCGGGTTCTTGATCTGCTGGGCCTCGTCGAGGATCAGGTAGTGCCACGCCTGGGCGCTGAGCACTTCACCATCGCGCGGCAACAGCGGGTAGGTGGTGAGGATCAGGTCGTAGTCGCCCAGGGTGGCGAAGTGGCGATCCCGCTCCGGGCCGTGCAGCACCAATACCTTTAGCTTGGGGGTAAACTGTGCCGCCTCGCGCCGCCAGTTGCCCATCAGGCTGGTGGGGGCGATGATCAGGCTGGGGGCCTTCATCCGCCCGGCGCGCTTCTCCACCGCCAGGTGGGCGAGGGTCTGCACCGTCTTGCCCAGCCCCATGTCATCGGCGAGGATCCCGGCCAGCTCATACTCGCGCAAAAATTGCAGCCAGTTCAGCCCCTGTTGCTGATAGCCGCGCAGCTCGCCCTTGAAGGTGCTGGGTGGCTTGACCACCTTGATACCGTCGAAGTTGCGCAGGCGCCGCGCCAGACGTTGCAGGGTCTCCCCGCCCTGGATGCGGGTCTCGCCCAGGTCGAGCAGGCGTGGGGCATCGAGGCGGGAGAGGCGCAGTGTGTCCCCCTCGGCACGGTCGAACAGCTCAACGATGGTCTGTAACACCGGTTCGATCAGCTCGGCCTTGAGGGCGATAAACTCCCCCTCGCCCGCATCCAGATAGAGGGTCTCGGGCAGCTCGCCGGGGCGATAGTCGGCAAGTAGCTCGCTGACCAGCGGCAGGAGCGGCAGCTTGCGCCCCGCCACGTCCAGATCAAAATGCAGCCCGAACCAGTCGTTGTCCTGCGCATCGATCTCGGCGTCCACCGCTCCGGCATGGCTAAGGCTGAACGCCCCCTGTGGCCCGGTCTCGATCCGCCAGCCCTCGGCCTCCAGGCTGGGAAGTGTGTGTTCCTGAAAGGCAAACCACTGGCGTAACGCCTGCTGGCGGGGCGTGCCCTCCGCCACCAACGCAAATTGCCCTGGCTGTTGGCCGGGAAGCAGGCCGAGATCGAGTAGCTGTTGCTGCGCGCGCTGCTCGGTGTGTAGATCGCGCTGCACCCGCAGCAGACGCTTGCCCGCTTCGCGGGTAAGGGTCGTCTCCGGTTCATCGGCGGCAACCTGCAGATCGGCGTAGCAAAAGCCCAGCGATACCCCGGTCGCCTCGGGGCGCTGCGGATCGGGCTGTAAAGTGAGCAGCGGGGTGGGAACGGTGTCTACCAGCTCCACCTTGACCGGCTTGGGGGTGGGGATATCGGGGTGTTTGAGCGCCAGCAGGCGGCTGATCCGATCCGCCTCACCGGCGGAGACCGGCGGCGCATGAGCCAACAGATCGAGCTGATCCGCCTCGATCCCCAGGGGCAGACGCAGCTCGCCCAGTTGCAAGCCCTGCGCATCAACATAACAAGGCGGACTGACCGGGATGATCTGCCCGGCCATCGCCTCATCCAGGCGAAGTTGGTATTTACTACCCTGCTTTTGCCACGCCAGTGCCAGCGGGCGCTCAGGCCCCACACGCAAAGGGCCCAGCCGCGCCTCGCCCCAGAACAGACGGCCCGATTGCAACATCAGATCCAGCGCGGTACGCCCGCTGACCCCGCCAAGTTTCGTACCACCTCCCCAGCTATAGGGGTTGCCCGCCTCCAGCAGGGCGATGATCTCCACATCCAGCGGCTGCATGTAGCGCGGCGTACTGAAGTGATTGCCAAAGGTCGACAGCGTGGCACGCCGCCCCTTGCTCCAGCCCCCCTCGCGTTTGGGCTTGGCGATGGCGAAGTTCAACTCCACCCCCTTGCGCTGCTGTGGGGCCGGTCCCAGCAGATAGAGGATGGCATCACCGCTGTGTGCTTGTACCTCGCTGTTCGCCTGCAGACGTGTCAGCCACTGCTCGAAGTCACCGCCGCTCGCCCCACCACCTGGCAGGGCCTGACCCTGCCAGGCAAGACAGGTAGCCACCACATGCTTGCAGTTAAAACCCATTGGGCACTCGCAGTAGCCACGGATCTCGATGCCGCGCCGGGTGGGCTTAAGCAGGATGTTTTGCAGGTAGACCTGCCGTCCGTGGTTCTCGCCCAGCAGGTTCAGCGCCTGGCCCTCGGGGCGCGTATCCAGCACCCGCACCCGCCCCTGACGGTAGTAGTCGTAGCCGCGCTGATAGGTAGAGGGGCCACAGGTGTCGCGCAATAATTCGGGGGTCAGGGCTTTGGGATCGATGCTCAAGGTCAGGCTCACGGTCGGTATAAAGATAACCGACCATTCTAACGCCCTGAGCAATACAAACAAGGGCTGAAGTGGCGGGACGTTCCGGTTAAAATCAATCGGCTTACCACATACCGTGACAAGGAGGACACATCATGCAGCAAGACTTGCACGCACCGCTCAAACAATATTTCGACCACGAGGCCTTTCGCCCCGGCCAGCAGGCGGTGATCGGCCACCTGATGGCGGGGCACTCCGCCGCCGCGGTCTTTCCCACCGGCAGCGGCAAATCGCTCTGCTACCAACTGCCCGCGCTATTGCTGCCGGGGGTGACCCTGGTCGTCTCACCACTGATCGCCCTGATGAAGGACCAGATCGACGCCCTGGCGGCCCGGGGGATCGCCGCCCGGCGGCTGGACTCCACCCTGGATGCCGAGGCCTATCGCGGGGTAATGGAGGAGCTGCGTGATGGTCGGTTGCGCCTGCTCTACGTGGCCCCGGAACGCTTCAATAACGAGCGCTTTCGTCAGGCCATTGCGCGGGTGCGGGTCTCGCTGTTTGCCGTGGACGAGGCCCACTGCATCTCCGAGTGGGGCCACAACTTTCGCCCCGACTATCTCAAGCTGGCCGGGTTTGCCCAGGAGATCGCTGCCGAACGCGTACTTGCCCTCACCGCCACGGCCACCAAGCGGGTACTGGAGGATATCTGCCAGGCATTGAACAT
>SLDE01000079.1 GCA_007125455.1 Ectothiorhodospiraceae bacterium | reverse complement strand
TTGCGCCCTGGCTGCAGGACAGCGCCAGCAGGAGAAACGGCAGACGCAAAAAACGGGCGATACCACTGGGGTATCGCCCGTTTTTGTCCCGGCGCACAGTGTGCCGGGAACGACAGCCTTGACTAATGCCCTTGAGCAGCAAGGCTGGCAGCTTAGAGCTTTTCCTTGATGCGCGCCGACTTGCCGGAACGCTCACGCAGGTAATAAAGCTTGGCACGACGTACGTCACCGCGACGCTTGACCTGAATCGAGTCGATGGCCGGGCTGTAGGTCTGGAAGACACGCTCAACACCCTCACCATGGGAGACCTTACGCACGGTAAACGCGGAATTCAGACCGCGGTTGCGCTTGGCGATCACCACGCCTTCGAAGGCCTGCAGACGCTCACGGTTGCCTTCCTTTACCTTCACCTGAACCACTACGGTGTCACCCGTAGAAAATTCTGGCACCTCACGGTTCATCTGTTCAGCTTCGAGTTGTTGGATGATGTTGCTCATTACGAAAACTCCAGGAAAATAATCCGCCCATTATACACAGAAAACTCAGTTTTGTTCATACTCCTGGATGAATTCCTGCAACAATTTTTGCTGCGCCTCATCCAGTGTCATAGCTTGCAGCAGATCCGGCCTTCTCAGCCAGGTCCTACCCAGCGACTGCTTGAGCCGCCAGCGGGCGATCGCTGCGTGATCGCCGCTCAATAATACCGCCGGTACCTCACGCCCCTCGACCTGCTCCGGTCGAGTGTAGTGCGGGCAATCCAGCAAGCCCGTACTGAAGGAGTCCTGGTTGGCAGACTCCGCGTGGCCCAGCGCGCCGGGCAACAGGCGGATGATGCTGTCGATCATGACCAGTGCCGCCGGTTCACCACCGCTGAGCACGTAGTCACCGATGGACCACTCCTCATCCACCTCGGCCTCGATCAGGCGTTCATCGATCCCCTCGTAGCGCCCCGCCAGCAACAACAGGCGCGGCCGAGCCGCCAATTCCTCTACCCCGCGCTGGGTCATGCGACGACCCTGCGGGGAGAGATAGATCACATGGGCAGGCTCGGTGCTGGCCGCACGCGCCGCCGAGATGGCATCGCTAAGTGGCTGAACCTTCATCAACATCCCAGGACCTCCCCCATAGGGGCGGTCATCAACCGTGCGATGACGATCGTGGGTATAGTCGCGCGGGTTCCAGACACCGAGCTCCAGCAGGCCTCGCTGTAGCGCGCGAGCGGGGATCCCATACTCCATGAAACCGGTGATCAACTGTGGAAACAGTGTCACCACGTCAATGCGCATTAAAAATCCGGATCCCAATCAACCAGTAGCTCACCGGCCTGCAGATCAACCTCAAGCACAAACGGCCCCTGCACGAAGGGGATCAAACGCTCGCTGCCGTCGTCATCGTGTACCACCAGTACGTCATTGGCACCGGTTTCCAGTAGATGATCGACCTTACCAAGCGTCACGCCCTCACGGTTTTTCACCGTCAAGCCCACCAGATCCGCCCAATAGAACTCATCGGCAGACGGCGCGGGTAGTTGTTCACGCCGGATGGCGATTTGCTCACCGTGGAAGGTGGCAGCCACATCACGATCATTACAACCTTCGAGCTGGGCCACCACATTCTTGCCCTGACGTCGCCCATCCACTACCACCACCGTGCGCCAGTTGCCGGGCTTGCCGACCAACCATTGCCGATAGCTGAGGATGTTTTCCCGCGGTTGGGTCTCGGAATAAACCTTCACCCAACCACGCACCCCGTGGACGCCATTGATGCGTCCCAGGATGATGCACTCATCGCCTGTTGCGTTCATGCACGCAGGGCCCCCGCCCGGGCAGGCGGCTTAGCTGGCCTTCAGCAGGCTGGCGACGCGCTCGGAGGGCTGGGCACCCTGGGAGATCCAGTATTCGATGCGCTCACGATCCAGGCGCAGACGCTCTTCGTTGCCACGGGCTACCGGGTTAAAGAAGCCTAGGCGCTCAATGAAACGACCGTCGCGACGGTTGCGGCTGTCGGTGACGACGATCTGGTAGAAAGGACGCTTCTTAGCGCCGCCACGAGCCATACGGATGGTTACCATGCCAATCAATTCCTCGTTAGTACAAACAAACGGGGCCGCCTGACGGCGACCCTCTTTTCAGTAAGCCGGGTATTCTACGATGGATGAGGGGTAAAAAGAAAGCCCCAACGCTAGAACGGCAGTCCCGGCGGCATTTTGCCCTTGAGGCCGCGCATCATCTTGCCGATCCCGCCCCCCTTGGACATCTTTTTCATCATCTTCTGCATCTGGGTAAACTGTTTGAGCAGGCGGTTGACGTCTTGCACCTGGGTACCGGAGCCGGTGGCGATACGGCGCTTGCGCGCCCCCTTGATTACATCGGGATGGCGGCGCTCATGGGGAGTCATGGAGTTGATGATCGCCTCCAGGCGGGCAAACTCTTTCTCATTGACCTGGTTTTTGGCCGCCTCGGGGATGTTGCCCATCCCGGGCAGCTTATCCATCAGCGCTCCGATACCGCCCATGTTTTGCAGTTGCTGGAGCTGATCGCGGAAGTCTTCCAGATCAAAGCCCTTGCCCTTTTTGAATTTATTGGCAAGCTTTTGTGCCTTGTCGTGGTCGACCTTGTGTTGTACCTCCTCGACCAGACTCAGCACGTCACCCATCTCGAGGATACGCGAGGCCATGCGGTCCGGGTGGAAGGGCTCCAGGGCATTGCTCTTTTCGCCCACCCCGAGGAACTTGATCGGCTTGCCGGTGATCTGGCGCACCGACAGGGCGGCACCGCCGCGACTGTCACCGTCGGTTTTAGTCAGCACCACCCCGGTGAGCGGCAGTGCGTCGCCGAAGGCCTTGGCGGTGTTGGCGGCATCCTGGCCGGTCATACTATCGACCACGAACAGGGTCTCGACCGGCTCAACCGCCGCGTGCACCTGTTGGATCTCGCTCATCATCTCGTCGTCGATGTGCAGGCGCCCGGCGGTATCCACCAGCACCACGTCGATGTGCTTCTTGCGCGCCGCGTCCACCGCATTACGCGCGATATCCACCGGCTTTTGGTTGCTGTCGCTGGGGAAGAACTCCACCCCCACCTCAGCGGCCAGGGTCTTGAGCTGTTCGATCGCCGCCGGACGATAGATATCGGCGCTGACCACCAGCACCGATTTTTTCTTGCGCTCCTTGAGCCAGCGCGCCAGCTTGCCAACGGTGGTGGTCTTGCCCGCCCCCTGCAAACCGGCCATCAGTACCACGGCGGGCGGCTGGGTGCTGAGGTCCAGCTCCTCGTTGGCCTCACCCATCAGGGTGATCAGCTCTTCGTGTACCACCTTGACCAGCGCCTGGCCGGGGGTCAGACTCTCCAGCACCTCTTTACCAACAGCACGGGCCTTGACCTGCTCGACAAACTCACGCACCACCGGCAAAGCGACATCGGCCTCCAGCAGGGCCATGCGCACCTCGCGCAGGGTGTCCTTGATGTTGTCCTCGGTGAGGCGGCCAGAACCACGCAGGTTGCGCAGCGTATTGCTCAGTCGGGATGTCAGGCTTTCAAACATGAAATGGCGGATCCTGTTGGTCGGAGATAGGTAAACGGTCTCAGTACTACTCAGACCATTATAACGCTAAAACCTCCCCGCCTGTCAGGTGCGACAGGGGGCGATCGCCGATTAGTTGACGACATTCGTTAAAGATCATCTCCTCCTCGCCCGGTTTGGCATGGGTGAGGTAGACGTGGGGCTGGTGGGTAAGCTTGCGCAGATCTTCGGCCAATAATTGCGGACAGTAGTGTTTGGAGATCTCACTCATGCGCCGTTCGGCGTTGGAAAAGGCGGATTCGATAATCAGGTGATCGAGCCTGGGCAGGGCATTCAGCCCTTCCCAGAGGGTATCGTTGGTGGTGGTATCGCCACTAAAGACGAAGATCCCATCAGGATACTTCACCACATAGGCCACGGTGGGTACGATGTGGTTGACCGGGATCATCCCCAGGCTACAGTCCCCCACCCGGACCTCCTCGCCCGGTGCCATCTCCTGCAGCACCACCACCGGCAGATCGGCACTGGGCAGGGCCGTGAAGTCCGGCCAGATGACCCAGTTGAACACATGCTCACGCAACGCTCGCAGGGTGTGTGCCTGGGCGTGGATGGTGATTGGCTGCTCCAGCTGGTCGAAGACGCTATCGAGCAACAGGGGGATGGAGAGGATGTGATCCAGATGCGAATGGGTGAGAAAGATGTGGCGAATACGGGACAACTCTGCAAGCGACAAGTCGCCGACACCACTACCGGCATCGATCAGCACCTGTTCACCCAGCAGAAACGAGGTAGTGCGGCGTTGTCCACCGATGCCACCACTACACCCTAATACCCTTAACTCCATCAGTCCCCCGTTTCTACCATCTCAGCCCGAACGTGGCATTCGTGTGTAACGCAACTTAGACAAAATATATACTGTACGCAGCAAATGATCCATTCTCCCACCAAACGGCGGCATAGAAGCTGGGCTTGTATCACAAAATTCGCAGCCCGTTTATCTCGCCAGCTCACCCTGCCAAGGGGAGCAGGACATTAGCGCTTCACGAGCCAAGCAGGCCCGGTACACGTGGTTTGCTATAGCCGCGTCCGTCCTGATGTGCGAACATTAGCCGTTCTTGAAACGAGCCGTTAACAATCCATGAGCGCACTGATTACCCTGACTGGCATTCTTCTTTATCTGCTTGGCGCTGGGCTGCTGCTGCACCGGCTGCGCAGTGGCATTGATGCCAACCAGCACAGCAAATACCTGGCCCTGATCCCCGCGATGATCGCAGCGATGTTGCACATCGTGGTGCTCTACGATGCCCTCATCGTGCCTCAGGGGCTCAACCTGGGGCTGTTTAACGTCCTCTCGTTGACCACCTGGCTAGTGGTCATACTGGTGCTATTCAGCGCGATCCGCCAGCCAGTGGAGAACCTCGCCATCGCGGTACTCCCCATCGCCGCACTCGCGCTGTTGCTGCAGGCACTGGGGCTGGATCCGGTAGAACGGCTGAGCTTCGACTCGATGGGGGTCAAGTTCCATATCCTGTTGTCGCTGTTCTCCTTCAGCCTGCTGACCATTGCCGCGATCCAGGCAGCCTTGCTGGCGATTCAGACCCAACACCTGCGCAATCGCCACCCAGGGGGCTTCATCCGTGCCCTGCCGCCGCTGGAGACCATGGAAAAACTGCTGTTTCAGATGATCGGCTTGGGCTACCTGCTGCTCAGCCTGGCGCTGCTGGTCGGGATCACCTTCATCGAGGATATCTTCGCGCAACACCTGGTCCATAAAACGGTGTTGGCCGTGATCGCCTGGGTGGTCTTTGCCGTGCTGCTGTGGGGAAGGCTACGCTTTGGCTGGCGTGGCCGTATCGCGATCCGCTGGACCCTCAGCGGCTACGCCGTGCTGCTGCTGGCCTATTTTGGCAGTAAGCTGGTGTTGGAGCTGATCCTTGCCTAACAAGCGCTTAAGGGGCTTGCCCCTTGACACAGCCCCCCCAAATCCCTCTAATTAGCCCACCTTTTGGTCATCCGAGGTTTCTCCCTCTTTGTTAAGCGATATTCCCATATGGCTGTTACTCCTCAGCCTGTGCATACTGGTCGTGCTCTCCGCCTTCTTTTCGGGCTCTGAAACCGGTCTGATCAGCCTCAACCGCTACCGCCTGCGCCACATGACGCGTGACGGCCACGCGGGGGCAGTCCGTGCGAGCGAATTGCTGAAGCGCCCCGATCGACTGATCGGGGTGATCCTGCTGGGTAACAACTTCGTCAATATCCTCGCCTCGGCGATCGCCACCGTGATCGCACTGCGCCTGATGGGCGAAGAGGGGATCATGCTGGCCACCCTGCTGCTGACCCTGGTGATCCTGATCTTCGCCGAGATCACCCCCAAGACCCTCGCCGCACTGCATCCGGAGCGCTTCGCCTTTCCGGCAACGCTGGTGATCCGCCCCCTGCTCAAGGTACTCTACCCGCTGGTATGGTTGATCAATACCATCCCCAGTGCCCTGCTGCGTAGCTTCGGCGTCAG
The DNA here is from genome assembly GCA_007125455.1 of Ectothiorhodospiraceae bacterium. Classification (GTDB taxonomy): domain Bacteria; phylum Pseudomonadota; class Gammaproteobacteria; order Thiohalomonadales; family Thiohalomonadaceae; genus SLDE01. The sequence goes on along the minus strand of SLDE01000079.1, from coordinate 10,118 downwards.
CCAAAAGGCGCTCGACAGCCCCAGCCTGAGCACCGAAGAGCTGCGAACCGTGGTCAACGAGGCCGGCAGCCTGATCCCCCAGCGCCACCAGGAGATGCTGCTGAGCATCCTCGATCTGGAGCAGGTGACGGTGGAAGACATCATGGTGCCGCGCAATGAGATCGTCGGTATCGACCTGAACGATGAATGGGATCAGGTACTGCAACAGCTCAGCACCAGCCAGCACACCCGCCTGCCGATCTTTCGCGGCGATATCGACAATGTGCTTGGCTTTGTCCACCTGCGCAATCTGCTCAATCTGGGTAATGAGGGTCTGCCCACCCGCGATGATCTGGATAAGGCCATGCGCGAAGCCTACTTCATCCCCGAGGGCACCCCATTGAATACCCAGTTGCTCAATTTCCAGACCCAGCGCCGCCGCATCGGTCTGGTGGTGGACGAGTATGGGGATATCCGTGGGCTAGTGACACTGGATGATATCCTTGAGGAGATCGTTGGCGAGTTCACCACCGATCCCTCCGCCGCCACCAGCCGGGACATCCATCCGCAAGAGGACGGCAGTTTTCTGGTCGACGGCAGCACCAGCATCCGCGAACTCAATCGGGTATTACAATGGAGCCTGCAGACCTCCGGCCCCAAAACCCTCAACGGCATGATCACCGAGTACCTGGAAGCCATCCCCGAACCGGGCACCAGTCTGCTGTTGGAGGGCTATCCGATAGAAATCCTGCAGACCGCCAACAACTCAGTCAAGACCGTGCGCATCGACCCCGCCCTGGAGCGCAAGCAGTAGCACTGGGTAAATGCGCGATAAATCACTACACTGCATGAAGCGAGATGACTATAATGATCGTAGATGAGCCTAGCCGTGGAGCCTGTTCGTGTCGAAATTGACTCTGACATTCAAAGGGAAAGTACTGAAAACCTACCAGGTTGCTGCTGGGCCGATGTTCATTGGCAGTGATCCCGCCTGCGAGATCCACATCGACTCTCTTGCCCTACAGGACAAACACACCTGCATCACCACCACCCGTCACACCTCGGTGCTGGAGGATCTGGGCGGTGAAGGGGGCACCTTGCTCAACAACAAGCCGGTGAGCGAGCCACAAACCCTGGAACACGACGACGAGATCCAAATCGGCAAACACACCCTGCTCTACACCACCGACCTGCCGGATCTGGCCGAGGACGAGGAGGAGTTGGCAGCGCAGGAGAGTCCCCAGCAAGGCGGTGTGCGTGCAACACAAAAATACGCCTGGATGCAGATCCTCAACGGTGCCAATGTGGGCAAGACCATCAGCCTCACCCGCACCCTCACCAACCTGGGCAAGCCCGGGGTGCAACTGGCGGTCATCGCCCGCCGTGGCGGCGGCTACTACCTCTCCCACCTGGAAGGGGAGCGCCCGCCGCTGGTGGATGGGGTCTCCATCGGCGAGCGCAGCTATCCACTGGAAGACGGCAACGTGATCCAGATCGGCAATATCCGAATGCAATTCACCCTGGCCTGAAACGGCCAAACCACCCATTGGGGGAACCATGGCAGACGAGAGCAATCAGGAAAGAAGAGTCTTCACCCGCATCGCCATCGACTGCCGTGCCCAGCTCTCCTGCGCGGATCGCCGCTGGCCAACCCAGCTATTGGATGTGTCCCTCAAGGGGGCCCTGCTGCACCGCCCCGATGACTACCAGGAGAGCGATGAGCCCTGCACCCTGGAGCTGCTCCTGGAACCCAGCGACGCGGTGATCACCATGCAGGGTCATATCGTGCACAATCACAGTGGGCAGCTGGGCTTTTACTGCCAACACATCGACTTGGACAGCATCGCCCATCTCAAGCGCATGCTGGAGCTAAACATGGGCGATGAGGCCATGCTGGAGCGTGAATTGGTCGAGTTGATGGCAGACTAAGGAGGCAGGGCGACCACGCCGCCCACGGGGTACAGGCCTGTTACAGCTGCCCCAACGCCTCTTCCAGACGGTGTACCCCAACCACCTTCATCCCCCCGATACGCTGTTTTGCCACATTGGCCGCCGGTACGATGGCCAGCTCAAAGCCGTGTTTGGCCGCCTCCTTGAGCCGGTCCTGACCATTGGGCACCGGGCGGATCTCCCCGGCCAGGCCGACCTCACCAAACACCACCAGCCCCTGCGGCAGGGGCCGGTTGCGCAGGCTGGAGAGCACCGCCAACAGCACCGCCAGATCGGCCCCGGTCTCGGTCACCCGCACCCCGCCCACCACATTGACGAAGACATCCTGATCCTGAGTCGCCACCCCACCGTGGCGGTGGAGCACCGCCAGCAACATCGCCAGACGGTTGTGTTCCAGCCCGACGGTGACCCGGCGCGGATTGCCCAGATGGCTCTCATCGACCAGGGCCTGCACCTCCACCAGTAGCGGGCGGCTACCCTCCACCGTCACCATAATGGCGCTACCGGAGACCGGCTGCTCATGACGCGAGAGAAAGATCGCCGAAGGATTGCTCACCTCACGCAACCCCAGCTCGGTCATCGCAAATACCCCCAACTCATTCACCGCACCAAAGCGATTCTTGAAGGCACGGATCACCCGGTAGCGACTGCCGCTATCCCCTTCAAAGTAGAGCACGGTATCGACCATGTGCTCCAAGACCCTGGGCCCGGCAAGCTGCCCATCCTTGGTGACGTGGCCGACGATGAATAAGGCAGTACCCGTCTGCTTGGCAAAGCGCACCAGTTGCGCGGCACTCTCGCGCACCTGGGCCACCGAACCGGGCGCCGACTGCAATTGCTCGGTGTAGATGGTCTGGATCGAGTCGACCACCAGCACCTGTGGCTTCTCGCGCAGGGCAGTCTCGGTGATCCCCTCCACCCGAGTCTCCGGCAGCAGACGCATCCCTGCCAACGGCAGCTTAAGGCGGTGGGCACGCAGGCTGATCTGCTGCGGTGATTCCTCGCCGCTGACATAGAGCGTACTGTAGCGCTCACTCAGGGTGGCGAGGGTTTGCAATAGCAGGGTGGACTTGCCGATCCCCGGATCGCCACCGATCAGCACCACCGAGCCGACGACCATACCGCCGCCGAGCACCCGATCAAACTCGCCGATCCCGGTCGGGGTACGGGCCACATCGTCCGGGCTGATGCTGGCCAGGTCCTGGATCCCCACATGGCCAGACTCACCGGCATAACCGGCAAAACGCGCCGATTTTGCACTCGGCTGCTGTACCACCTCGATCATGGTGTTCCAGGCACCACAGTCGGCACATTGTCCGGCCCATTTGCTCGCCTGGGCGCCACAGGCACTACAGCTATAGACGGTCTTTACCTTGGGCAAAAGATCTCCTCAGACCAAAAAGTCGTCGCGGTTGTCATCATCGTCATCATCCGGGCGGCGCTTTTTTTCCCACTTGTCCTCACCGCCACGGCGGGCATTAAGGATCAGCAAGATCAGGATCACTAACACCGCTGGCAACAGCACCAACACCGAGACACGAAAGCCCGAGTCCTGCATCACACAGCCGGTAAGTAATGGGACAAGCAATAGCAGTGAGAGTATTCGCATCGGTGCTCACCATCACATCAAGGTTGTAAGGCGTTCGGGGTAGAGGGAACAGAGTAACCGTTTCGTCTCCGGGTGCAAGGGCAGGGTTGGTATTTCCGCAAAGCCCACCCAGCGGGCAGCGGCGGCATCATCACCGGCACGGGGTGTGCCGCCAAGGTAGTGGGCGTGAAAGTCGAGGATCACATAATGAAAGCGCAGGCGGCCCTGCGCATCGTGTTCGATGTATTCAAACTCCCAGGCCAACTCCCCGGCCTGCACCGACACCCCGGTCTCTTCCAGCAATTCACGTTCGGCGGCGGCGCGCATCCCCTCCCCCGCCCGCACCTTGCCGCCGGGCAGCGCCCACAAACCCTCGCCGGGTGGGCGGCCTCGTTGTACCAACAGGATCGCCTCCTGATGGCAGACCACCGCCCCCACCCCAAGCTGTGGCCAATGGCGGCTCACGGCACCGCCACGCACTCAACCCGGCGAGTGATCCCGCACAGCAGCTCATAGGGGATGGTCTCGGCGTGTTCGGCGATCACCTCGATCGGCAAGCCCTTGCCCCACAGCACCACCGGATCACCGATCTGAGCCTGTGGTTGGCTGCGCAGGTCCACCGCGAGCATATCCATCGACACCCGCCCGATCAGCGGTACCTCACGACCATTGAGCAAGACCGGGGTGCCACTGCGGGCGTGACGCGGATAGCCGTCGCCATAGCCCACCGCGACGATCCCGATGGGCATGGTCTCAGGGCAGCGCCAACTGGCACCATAACCCACCGCCTCACCGGCACTGAGGGTTCGGGTGGCGATCAGCTCCGAGCGCAGGGTCATCACCGGACGCAGGCCATGTTGCTCGGCCCGTCCACCCAGCAGCGGCGAAACCCCGTAGAGCATGATCCCCGGCCGTACCCAGTCAACATGGCTGCTGGGCCAGGCGATGATCCCGGCGGAGTTGGCGATGGCCTGGATACCCGATAGCCCGGCGGTGAGGCTGGCAAACAGGGCCAGCTGCTGTTCGGTCATCGGCGAGTCGCTGTCATCGGCACAGGCCAGGTGGGTCATCTGTCCCAAGGGCACCAGCCAGGGATGTTCCACCAGGCGCTGCCACAACGGGGCAACCTCCTCGGGGGCCACCCCCAGGCGGTGCATACCGGTATCGATCTTGAGCCATACCCGGATCGGCTGGTGAAAGCGGTGTTGGGAGAGTTTATCCACCTGGCTGGGGTGGTGCAGGACCAAATCAAAGCCATACTGCTCGGCCTGCGGCAGCTCATCGACATGGAAGAAGCCCTCCAGCAGGATGATGGGCTGCTCGATGCCGATGGAACGCAATTGCAGCGCCTCGTCGATACAGGCCACGCCGAAGGCGTCTGCCTCAGGTAGTGCCAACGCCACCCGCTCCAGGCCGTGGCCATAGCCATTGGCCTTGATCGCCGCCATGACCTTACTGTGTGGCGCGAGGCGGCGTACCTGCAGGAGGTTGTGGCGTAGCGCGGGCAGATCGATGTGCACCTGGGTATGGCGCATTATTCGAATTCCTGACCGCCATAAGGATCGTGGGCAAGATTCTCGAAGCGGGTAAATTGGCCGAGGAAGGCGAGGCGCGAGACACCGATCGGGCCATTACGCTGTTTGCGGATCAGGATCTCGGCGATCCCCTTGTCGCTGGTGTCCTCGTTATAGACCTCGTCGCGGTAGATGAACACGATCACATCAGCATCCTGCTCGATGGCGCCAGATTCACGTAGATCGGACATGATCGGCCGCTTGTCGGTACGCTGCTCCAGGCCACGATTGAGCTGGGAGAGTGCAATCACCGGTACGTTGAGCTCCTTCGCCAAGGCCTTCAAGGAACGGGAGATCTCGGAGATCTCGGTAGTACGGTTTTCACTGGCGGAACCACCCGAGCCCTGCATCAGCTGCAGGTAGTCGATCACGATCAGACCCAGGCCATGTTCACGCGACAGGCGCCGCGCACGGGCGCGCAGGTCGGTGGGCGTAAGACCAGGGGTATCGTCGATGTAGATCGGCGCGTCGGAAAGGATCTGTACCGCCGAGGTGAGTCGCGGCCAATCGTCATCGGTCAGTTTGCCGGTACGCACCCGGTGCTGATCGATGCGCCCCAGAGAGGACATCATACGCATCGCCAACTGCTCTCCGGGCATCTCCATGGAGAACACCGCAACCGGGACCTGCCCCTTGATCGCGGCATTTTCGGCGATGTTCATCGCAAAGGTGGTCTTGCCCATGGAGGGACGCCCGGCAACAATAACCAGATCGGAGTTTTGCAGCCCGGAGGTCTTCTGGTCGAAATCATCAAAACCGGTGGGGACACCGGTAATGGGGTTTTCCAGACCGAACAGGTAGTCGATCTTTTCCACCGCCTTGGTCAGCAGGTCCTTCATGCCGACAAAGCCCTTCTTGCTGCGCGAGCCCTGGTCAGCGATCTCATAGACCGCCTTTTCCGCCGCGTCCAATAACTCGCTGATCTGGCGTCCCTCCGGCTGGAAGGCGGAATCAGCGATCTTGTTGGCGACCTGGATCAGCTGGCGCAACACCGAGCGTTCGCGCACGATGGCCGCATAGGATTTGATATTGGCCGCACTGGGGGTATTGGCGGCCAGGTTGCCCAGATACTGGATCCCGCCGGCATTATCCAGCTCACCGATGCTATCCAGGGACTCGGCCAGGGTTACCACATCAAAGGGATCGTCCAGTTCCGCCAGGCGGCGGATCGAACGGAAGATAAGCCGATGATCGCGGCGGTAGAAATCGCCTTCCGCAACCAGATCCGCCATCCTTTCCCAGGCGGTATTATCCAACATCAAGCCACCGAGTACCGACTGTTCGGCCTCTATGGAATGTGGTGGTACCTTGAGGGCCTCGGTGGCCTCATCGCGGTTAAAGGGGATCAGATTATCGGACATGGTGTCGGGCCGAGGGTGGATAGGCAAGCCACATCATGCACCAAAGTGAAAGGGGATTAAAGCCTACAGCAAGGGCAAAACGGCAAGAGGAAAGTGGGGCTCATGGATGGGCTGCGAACTGCCAGCTAACCGCCGCCCCACTTTCGACATGCATTTTATTCAGCAACAACCTCGACGGTCACTGCCTGAACCACATCGCTATGCAACTGGATGTTCAGCTCATGCTCACCGGTGTGGCGGATCGCGCCTTCGGGCATCAGCACTTCCAGCTTGGCCACTTCGACACCAGCAGCGGTGAAGGCATCGGCCACGTCCTGCGGAGCGACGGAGCCAAACAGCTTACCCTCGTCACCAGCACGGTTGGTGATGGTAACACGACCTACGCCAGCCAGCTTCTCAGCACGGGCCTGGGCAGCGGCCAGCTGCTCGGCAGCCTTGGCTTCCAGTTCGGCACGACGTTCCTCAAACTTGGCAACGTTGTCCTTGCTGGCGATTACCGCCTTGCCCTGGGGCATCAGGAAGTTGCGGCCATAGCCAGCCTTTACCTTGACCTGATCGCCCAGGCCACCCAGGTTACGCACCTTTTCCAGCAGAATAACTTCCATCTTTCTTTACCTCGTCTCAATGTCAATCACGCGGGTAAGCACTTCACTCACCCTCTCCCCCCTTGGGGGTCGCATACGCTCGAAAATCAAACCAGTTATCCAGGGCACCGGCCACCGCTAGCAACAGGGCAAGGGGCCCGGCGAACACCAACAGCAGGTAGAGCCCGACCAGCCAGCCCTTGCTGGCACCGGCGCTGTTGACCATGCTGTGCACTACGGCGACAGCCTGCAACATGAAGGGCAACATCATCACCATCAACATGTCCTGGCCGAAGCCTTCGCCACCGCTGAACATCGCAGCGAAGCTCACCAGCAGGATCAGCAGGGTGGGCTTTCGACCCACCCTCAGGGCACGAAACTCTGTGCCGAAACCACCAGGGTTGACCAGCATCGCCTGCCACCAGCGCCCGATCAGCACGCTCAGCATCAGGCTCAGGGACAGACCCAAGGCACTGATCCCGGTCATCACGCTGGCGGTTTGGGCGATATTGGCCTCAAACTGTGCCCGCTCCTCACCGCTGAGCTGGGCGGTCACCTGGGCAAAATAGCCCTGGGCAAACTCCTGCCACCACTGGCCCGGATTGGGCACACTGAGGTGAAAGGCCACCACCACCATCGCGCCGAACAGGGTGGCCAGCAGGGCCACCCGGCCCTGGTCGGCGGTGCGTCCCAGGTTGCTGCTCAGGCCCCATACAGGCAGCCAGACCAACATCGCCAAGGTCAAGGCCAGTGCCGGGCCGTTCACCGGTGCCGGCATCAACATCCCTACCAGGCCAACCGCAAGGGCTGACAGGCCGGCCAATTGCAGCCCCTGCATGACACCGACCTTCAAGGTGATCAGTGCCACCGCTGCCCCACTGAGCAAGCTCAGTGGCATCAACAGCGGGGTTAACAGGGCGCTGACCGCAACGACCGTCAGCGCCTGCCAGCGCCCCTTACTTGCATAGCTGGCAAGAAAGCGCATTACCCTGGATACAACGACTTAGTGGGAGTCGCTGTAGGGCAGCAGGGCCAAAAAGCGCGCACGTTTGATGGCAGTAGCCAACTGGCGCTGATACTTGGCCTTGGTGCCGGTGATGCGGCTGGGTACAATCTTGCCCGACTCGGTGACGTAGTTCTTCAGGGTGTTCAGATCCTTGTAGTCGATCTGCTCAACGCCATCGGCGGTAAAACGGCAAAACTTTTTGCGGCGGAAAAAACGGGACATTTCTAGTCTCCTGATATCAACTGGTTATAGCGTCAAAACGCTCAATCTTTTGTGCATGCAGGATTAGCCGAAACTCGCCATCGCGGTGATTGGCGCGGGTCAGAAAACCGCTGACCCTTACCTCATCCCCGGCGTTTAGGCCCTGACTGGATTGGTACAGTGCATCGCCTGTGGCAATCACCCCAATCTGGCACATGGCCTGGCGTTGCATCCCACCCTCTTGCTGTATCGATTGATGGCTGAGGGTGAAACGAACGACCGGGATCCCGACCGGCGTATGGTGGCACTGAGGGGTCTTTTTGATCACCCCGGCCATCACCAGACGGTTATCCTGCATCGCGCTGATTACTCGGCGGTAGCCTCTTTATCGGCGCTTTCAGCGCTGTCATCACTGCTGTTCGCTTCAGTGCTCTCAGCCTTGGGCTCTTCAGCAGCAGGGGCTCTGGTCTCTTCCCTGGAGGAGTCACGCTGTTCGCCTTCTTCGTTGCTACGCGACAACGGAGAGGCTTCAGTGATGGCATCCTTGACGGTCAGGATCAGGTTACGAATCACCGCATCGTTGAAGCGGAAAGCCGACTCGATCTCGCCCATGGTCTCAGGGCTGCACTCCACGTTCATCAGCACGTAGTGCGCTTTGTGGATCTTGTTGATTGGGTAAGCCAGTTGACGGCGACCCCAGTCTTCGAGGCGATGGATCTTGCCTTCCTGGGTTTCGATGGTCGCGCGGTAACGCTCGATCATGGCAGGGACCTGCTCGCTCTGGTCAGGATGGACCAGAAACACAACTTCATAGTGCTTCATTACAAAGCTCCTTTCGGTTTATGCAGCCCCGGACCCAATGTCCGGAGCAAGGAGAAACAAATTGTTATCACCAACGCAACAAGGATGGCGAAAGACCGCGCATTCTACGCCCAGCCAGCGCGCATGGCAAGCCGCTTGAGCACACAAAAACCGTGTCCGCATCGCCAACGTGGCACCATCGGGGCTAGCCCCTGACCGGCACCCGGCAGAACAGGTCGTCGGCGGCATCGTCGCCCAGACGTTCGTAGATATCCTCCAGCGCCTGGTTTTCGGTGGCGAAGATGTTGTGATCACCGATCATCTCGAAGGTGCCCGTGGCGCGCATCACGTCCAGGATCTGTTTCTTCAGCCCGGAGAAAACCACCTCGACCCCGGCCTCATGCAGGTTTTCGACGATATGGTGTACTGTCTCCTCACCGGAGGCGTCGATCATGTTGATCGCATCGCCCACCACCAGTAGGTACTTCGCCTCGGGCTTGTTGGCCACCATCTCCAGCACACAGTCTTCAAAGTAAGAGACGTTGGCAAAGTAGAGCGAGCCGTCAAAGCGCATCGCGATGATGTGCGGGCTGGTGGGCAATTCGGGATTGACACGGATATCGCGCAGGGTGCCATCCTTGTAACGTCCCAGTTGGGCGACCCGCGGCTTCATGGTGCGGTAGAGGTGCAGCAGGATCGCCAGACCGGCACCCACGATGATCCCCTTGTCCAGGTGCGGTGCCGCCAGCAGGGTGACCGCAAAGGTGATGAAGGCGACGATACCGTCGGAGCGACTGGCCTTCCAGGTGTGCTTGAGGGCCTTGATCTGGAACAGGCTGGTCACCGCCAGCAGGATGATCACCGCCAGGGTCGCCTTGGGCAGGTGGTAGAGATAGGGGGTTAGCAGTAACAGGGTCAGCACCACAAACAGGCCGTTGGCGACCATGGCAAAGCCGGTTTGTGCCCCCGCCTGCAGGTTGATCGCCGAGCCGGTGAAGGAGCCGGTGGCTGGATAGGCCTGGAAGAAGGAACCCCCCATATTGGCCATGCCCTGCCCGATCAACTCCTGGTTGG
>SLDE01000171.1 GCA_007125455.1 Ectothiorhodospiraceae bacterium | reverse complement strand
GACCGCCACTACAGCCACCCGCAAGGCGGCGCCTACCTTGGCCAAGGCAAGACCATGTCCGGCACCGGAGTCGACTGGGGCACCACCGTGCCAGGGATGGGGCGATCGATCTACGCCGGAGTGAACGTGGCATTCTAGCCGCGTGTACGTCTGCAAACGCCGACCCTTGGGTCGGCGTTTTTGCCAATGGCCTCCACGCGTGGGCTTTCTCTCTGTGGCATACTAAGTGGCTCTAAAATACTAGCTGGGAGTCTTTGCCATGCGCCTGTTGCGCCTTATCTTTTTGCTGACACTGTTGCTTGGTTTAGCTGGTTGTGCCGTGCTGCAGGAGCAGCTTAAGAACCCCGAAGTGGCGGTGCAGAAGGTGGACATCACCCGCCTGTCGCTCACCGATATGGATTTGGGTGTGCAATTGGGGATCGATAATCCCAACCCGTTTGGTATCGCCCTGGCTGGGTTGGACTACCGGGTGGAGATAGAGGGCCAGCCGCTGATCCGGGGGCAGAGTGACCAGCGGGTTAAGGTGGCATCCGGCGGGAAGTCACAACTGACCCTGCCGTTAAGCCTGCACTACCAGGATATGGCCGATGGTTTGGGTGCGCTGCTGCGCCAGGACCGCGTTGCCTACACCCTGAGCGGTAAGTTGGACTTTGGTCTCATTTCGGTGCCTTACTCCCATCGTGGCGAGCTGGATCTACCCAGCCTGCCGCGCTTGAGTGTTGAGGCGCTGGAGGTGGAGCAGTTGACCTTGCAGGGGGTGAGTCTGTTGCTTTCGCTGGGCTTGGAGAACCCCAACGATTTCCCCATCAACCTGAACGGCATGCGTTATGACTTGAGCCTGGCGGGCCGCCAGGTGAGCCGAGGGGAGAGCATCGCTCCGATGGCGGTGGAGGCGGGGGCCAAGGGCCGTAGTGGGCTGCGCCTGCAGTTGGATTATGCCGCCATCGGTAATCTGATCACCACCTTGAGTAGTGGCAGTACGATCCCGGTGGCCTTCGATGCCAGCATGAGTCTGCCGGGGCTGGCCGGAGAGCAGCAGTTGCCCTTGCAGTGGCAGGGTGACGTGGCAATCCGGCGTTAACCATGGATAAGGATAGCGAGCTAGAACAGTGCCGCGAGGAGAATGCGCGGCTGCGTCGTGAACTGGAGCGCCTTAACTACGCCGTCTCCCACGATCTGCGTGCCCCGTTGCGGGCGGTGCAGGGCTTTAGCCGCCTGTTATTGCAGAAGTACGACGGTACACTGGATGCCACCGCCCAGGACTATTTGCAGCGGATCGTGCGTGCTAGCGGGCGGATGGGGGAGCAGATCGAGGCGATGCTGCGCCTCTCGCGCATTGGCCGGATGGAGTTGTCTTGTGCCGCGGTGGGATTGGCGGATATTGCCGAAGAAGGGCTGCGGCGGGTTGCCAAGGGGCCCTTGCCGACGATCCAGTGGCAGTTGGCGCATCTGCCCGCCGTCCCCGCTGACCCCGAGCTGTTGCAGGAGCTGTTTGAGCGCTTGCTGGATAACGCGCTCAAGTTTGGCGGCTGCGATCAGCGCGCCTGCCGTATCGGTATCGTGGGCGAACTATACCCGGACCGGGTCGAAGTCACAGTGCGTGATGACGGGGTGGGCTTTGATATGCAGTACGCCGATAAACTCTTCACCCCCTTTCAGCGCCTGCACGGTGAAGAGGAGTTTCCCGGCCTGGGGTCGGGATTGGCCATCGCCGCTCGGATCGCGCAGCGCCATGGGGGTGATATCCGCGTTGAGGCGGCACCGGGCGAAGGGGCCGCTTTTACTGTCTGTCTCCCGCTGCAAATACAGGAGAGCACATGATGGAACGAACAATGGATGAACTGCGTGAGCAATTGGCCGAGTTTGCCCGGCGTCGCGATTGGGAGGGCTATCACTCGCCGAAGAACCTCTCGATGGCGTTGATCGCCGAGGCGGCGGAGCTGGTGGAACATTTTCAGTGGCTCAGCCAGGAGCAGAGCTACCAGCTGCCAGCAGAAAAGCTGGAGGAGGTACGCATGGAGCTAGCCGACATTCAGATCTACCTGATCCGTATCGCCGACCGCCTGGGGGTGGATCTGCTTCAGGCGGCCACAGACAAGATGGCGATCAATGAGAGGCGTTTTCCATCCAAGCCGGATTAGTGGCAGGGTCAGCGCATATCCACACCGTATGCGTTGTCAGGGAGTATGTCCTTACCCGTATTATCCCGGCAACTGCAGCCGAAACGCAGCCCCGCCTAATGCGCTGCGCTCGAAGTGCAGTTGCCCACCATAGGCTGCCACGATATCCTGCACCATCGCCATGCCGATGCCATGGCCGGGGGTGTTTTCGTCCAGGCGGCTACCCCGATGCAGTACCTGCGCCACCTGTTCTGCGGCGATGCCTGGGCCGTCGTCTTCGATAGTCAAGTGCAACTGGCCGTCGCTGCAGTATGCCTCGATGCGAATGCGCGTGCGCGACCACTTGTAGGCGTTGTCCAGCAGGTTGCCCAGCAGTTCCAACAGGTCCCCTTCGTCGCCGCGAAAGCGCGCCCCTTCGGGGAGGGCCAATTCGACCTGGCGTGGCTGTTCGCGGTAGACCTTGTTAAGGGTCTTAAGCAGGCGTTCGATGCTGGGGCGTAGTGGGATGGGCTGGGCCAGGGCAGAGCGTCCGGCGGTGGCGGCGCGTTGGAGTTGGTATTGAACGATGTGATCCATGCGTTGGACCTGTTCATCGAGCAGGGCGGGGCGTTCGGGTAGTGAGCGCAACACCGCTAGCGGGGTCTTGAGGCTGTGGGCCAGGTCGGCCAGGGCGTGCTGGTAGCGGCTTTGCTGGGCGCGTTCGTGCTGTAGCAGGGTGTTGAGGTTGTCGGAGAGTTGGCGGATCTCGCGTGGGTAGTGGCCGTGTAGCCCCTGTTGGCGACCGTTCTCGATGGCGCGGATCTCGGTGGCGACCCGGCGCAAAGGCCGAAGCCCCCAGCTGATCGCCGCGCCGAGGGCGAGCAGCAGCAGCAGTGCCATGGCACCTAGCCAGCCCCACAGGCTGCGGCGGTATTGGCCCATCTGTGCCTGGTAGTAGTGGCTGTCCTCGGCGATGGTGAAGGCCAGCGGCAGGCTGCCGCTGTCATGCTCCCATTGCACCCACAGGGTGGCGGCAAAAAGGACATCGTGCTGGCGGGCGAAGTGTTGTCCTTCGTGGCCCTGTGGTTGTGGCATAGGGTCTACCCCGAGGGTGGAGGGGGACCGCCACAGGCTTGCACTTGGGCTATCGATACGCGCATACAGGCCGGAGGCGGGTTGGCCGAGGCGGGCCTCACTCAAGCGTTCTGGCAATTGTAGCTGGCCTTGGGCGTCGACTTCGGTGGCGGCCATCAGCAGGTAGAGCTGGGCCATCAGGCGCTCCTCCATGCTGGCCTGGGCGCTGTCGCCAAAGGCGCGTTCCAGTGCCAGTGCGGTCAGCACGACAAAGATCAGCAGTACGGCGGCGGCGGTGAGTTGCAGCCGCAGGTGGAGCGAGGTGAATTTAGCCATTAGCAAGGGTGAAGCGGTAGCCGCGTCCGCGCAGGGTCTCAATGGGGGCGAGGCGCTGTTTGGGGTCGAGTTTGCGCCGCAGCCTGCCGATCAATACCTCGATCACGTTACTGTCGCGGTCTTCATCGTGGGGGTAGAGGTAGTCGCCCAGTTCGTCCTTGCTGACCACCTTGTCCGGGTGGCGGGCAAGGTATTCCAGCAGGCGGTATTCATAGGCGGTGAGGGTGACGGGCTCGTCGTTTAGCCGGACCTGTTGTGCCTGGGTATCGAGCAGTAGAGGGCCGAACTGTAGACGGTGGTCGGCACTGCCACCGGCGCGGCGCAACAGGGCACGCACCCGGGCGATAAGTTCCTCCATGTGGAAGGGTTTGACCAGATAGTCGTCGGCCCCGGCCTCCAGCCCCGCTACCTTCTCTTCCCATTTGCCGCGTGCGGTGAGGATCAGGATCGGTAGCAGGGAGCCATCACGGCGCAGTTGGCGGATCAGTTCCAGTCCGGGGATGCCGGGCAGGCCCAGGTCGATGATCGCCAGATCATAGGGGTATTCACGGGCCAGGTAGAGCCCTTCTTCGCCGTCGGTACAGCCATCGATGCGGTGGCCTTCCCCCTGGAGTCGCTCACTGACCTGAGCCAGTAACGCGGCTTCGTCCTCGACGATCAGCAGACGCATTAGCGATCGTTACCGTTGCCCTTGGCGGGGATGCGCAGGGTGCGTACGTTGTTGTCCGGGGTGAGCACCTTGATCAGGTGCACCTGTTGGCCCGCTTCATCCACGGTTTCGGCGGAGAGGATCCGTCCACCGTGTTCCCGCTGCACCTCGGTGACAGCCTGTTCCAGGCTGGTGCCCTCGCTGACCTGCAAGGTGTTGGCCGGATGGGGGGTAAGATTCCATGCCGCCTGGCTGGTCAGTGGCAGTAGCAGGATCAGTCCGAGGAGCAGTATGGGTCGCACGATGGATGTCACCTAGTGTGGGTGGAAATGGGAAGGATAGCGTGTTGTGGCAGGGGCGACCAGCCCGTATCGCCCCTGCATGGCGGGTATTACGGACATCCTCAGAGCGGAAGGTCGTAGCCCAGGTGGATGCGCAGGGTGGCCACGGGTTGGGCTGGTGCCTGTTTCACAACCACGACGCGGGGCTGCGGCGGGCTGTGGCGGCTGTGTTCAGGCCGACCCCGGCGCTGCTGTTTGCCGCGTGGTAGCGATTCGTGTCGGTGTTGCGGTCCGCCACGGCTATGGGCGTGGTGGAGTGCCAGATAGTGTGGGTGTATCGCACGGGTGGTTGTGGTGGTCGTGGTGGTGACCACTTGGCCGCTTGCCCCTTTGCCCATCGGGCCGTGGGCGAAGGCGCTACCCGGTAGCAATGCGAGACCAAGCAGGCCGGTGAGGGCGGTAACGGTGAGTGCGTTTTTCATGGTGTGCCTCCAGTGTCAGTGTACGCAGGCAGGATACCCTGCGCTTGCTGAATGGCGGCTGAATCGGCTGGGCTACTGGTGATCGTGTTTGCACTTCTTCTCGGGCACGGGGTCCACGCCGCCGGGGTGCAAGGGGTGGCAGCGCAGGATGCGCCGGATCGCCAGCCAGCTTCCGCGCCACAGGCCGTGTACCTGTAGCGCTTCGATGGTATAGCTGGAGCAGCTGGGAAAGAAGCGACAGCGTGGGCCCAGCATCGGGCTGATCAGGTATTGATAGCCTTTTACCAGCCAGATCAGCAGGTGCTTCATTTATAGAGATCGGCGGGGTTGATCAGTGGGGCGCTGATTACTTCGACTTTATCTCCCCGGATGGCGTTATAAAAGCAGTTGCGCCGTCCGGTGTGGCAGGCCGGACCGGTTTGGTCGACCAACAGCAGCAGGGTGTCGCCGTCGCAGTCCAGGCGGGCCTCGATCAGTCGCTGTACCTGGCCGGACTCTTCGCCCTTGCGCCACAGTCGCTGGCGCGAGCGCGACCAATAGCAGACCCGCCCGGTACGCAGGGTCTCATCCAGGGATTCGCCGTTCATCCACGCCATCATCAACACCTCTTTGCTGTCGTGTTGCTGGGCGATGGCGGGGATGAGGCCGTCGGCGTCCAGCTTGAGCGTGGCGCGGATGGTCTCCCACGGTAGGGTGCTGCCGATGGGGGCGGTTTCGTGCTGCAGGATGGGGGGCTGGCTCATGGGATGATCCTGTATGGCGATGAGAGCGCCCACAGGATAGCGCAGTGGCGGGGAAACTTCACGGCCCGGCATGCTGCCGGGCCGCGTGGGGCAGGGTTATTCTGCCTCCTGGGCCTTGGCGTAGAGACGCACCAGGGCAAGTTGCACCGCGCCGGACTTGTGCTGGATCGGCTTGAGGCTGATGGTGGTCTCACCGGGGTTGCTCTGGATCTTGTGCAGGATCTCGCCAGCGGTGAGGTGGAATTCGGCGTGGATCTGCTTGAGTTCCTTGTACTCTGGCATATGGCTGAGACGGGCCTTGGCGTCGCCGTGGATCCACTTGCCCAACACGCAGTTGCAGTCGCTGGCGACGGTACCGACCTCCAGCTCCTCGGAGGCCGTGCCGTGCATCTGATCCTCCAGGCGGTGGGTCCAGGCCAAGTGGGCATCCAGGGCGCTCTTCATGTCCAGACCGTGGAATTCCTGCTCGTTGGCGGCGAACTGCATGTCCTTGCTGGGCATCAGCTCGTCTTTGGAGCCGGTGGTGACCTGCTTTAGCCATGACAAAATGCTCATGATGGCTTACCTCTCTTATGGTGTTGTTGTGTGTGGAGTCATGTAATTGTCAATTGATGGTAACAGTTATTCCCACACAAAAAGGGGCGTATATGTCGCTTTTGTGACAAGGGTAGCATTTTCAAAAAACTGGCTGCTAACTGGGCAGCCATGCAGAACATGCTAGTTTAAAGGGAAGGTCGATGAAGGGGTTAATGATGCAGCGGCAGGACTGGCTGAGCTACAGCAGGTTTCTTTTGGTGGCGTACGGCGTGGTGTTGGCGGCGGCGACGGTGCAGCAGCATTACATGATGGAGGATTGGAGCTGGCGCTTTTATGCCGTGCCAGTGTTGATCGCGACCCTTTTTGGGGTGCTGCTGGGGCGGATCGCGGTATTGGGTGCGCGCCTCAACCAGCAGTACCGTCGACAGGCCGCGCTGGTGGATGAGCATGCCTGGGAGGCTGATCTGCAGCAGCATGTAGTGGAGCAATTGAACCACCATGCCCCATTGCCGGAGATCCTTAACGGCCTGCTGACAGGGCTGAGCGAGCGCTGCCCCGAGTTAGTGGTGGTGCTTGCGCCGTACGGGCAGGGGTGTTCATGGCGTGCTGCTGCCAGTGGGCAGATGGCGGAGCCGGTGCAGCAGGTGTTTCTGAACTTGGCATCAGCTGGCGAAGAGGCCCTGTTGGCGGCGGCGGAGCAAAATCTCCCCCTGGAGGGGCAGGTGGTGGCGTTGGAGCAGGTGATGGCTGCCCACGGCCTGGGGAGCGGCTGGTGTCTGGAGATCGGCGAGGGCGAGCAACGGGTGGGCTTGATGCTGTTGGCGCGACGGGACGGCCAAGCCCTGTCGCTGGATGAGTTTGTGCTGGGCAAGGCAGTGGTGCAATTGGCCCTGTTGGCGATCACCCAGCAGCAACACGAAGAGGCGGTGCAATGTAGCAACGATCAACTCACCGCTTTGCTCGAGGCCATCCCGGATGCGATCTTCTTTAAGGATGGGGAGGGACGTTGGCTGTATATCAACGATGCGGCCACGGCGCTGTTTTCGCTGTCTGGCGTTCCCTGGCGGGGCAAGAGCGACGGGGAGTTGGCACTCTTGCACCCGAGCCATCGCGAGGCGTTTCTTGCCTGCATAGAGGATGATGAACGCGCCTGGCAGGGGGGCGGTTTGGGGATCTTTGAAGAGCGGGTGGAACACCCGGACGGGCGGGTGCAGTTCTTTGAGGTGCGCAAGAAGCCCTTGTTTGAGCACGATGGCGGGCGCAAGGCCCTGGTGGTGATCGGGCGTGATGTGACCGAGCAGGTGGAGCGCGAGAGCGAGCTGCGTATCGCGGCGATCACCTTTGAATCCCAGGAGGGTATGTTGGTGGCCGATGGGGATGGGCGGATCCTGCGCGCCAACCATGCCCTGTTGCGCCAGACCGGTTACCACGCAGAAGAGGTGATCGGCAAGCGGGTGGGGGTGTTCAAGTCCGGACACCACGATGCCGCATTTTATGAGGCGATGTGGGCCAGCCTCAGGAAGGCGGGGTTTTGGCACGGCGAGGTGTGGAATCGACGCAAGAACGATGAGTTGTACCCGGTCTGGCTGAGTATTACCGCTGTGCATGACCGCCACGCTGCCATCAGCCACTTCGTGGCGACCTATTCGGATGTGTCCGAGCGCAAGGAGGCGGAGAAGCAGATCCGCAGCCTCGCCTTTTATGATCCACTGACCTCGTTACCCAACCGGCGTCTGCTGCAAGACCGACTGCAACAGGCCCTGGTGGCCAGCCAGCGCAGTGGCCTGCACGGGGCGCTGCTGTTTATCGATCTGGACAACTTCAAGACCCTTAATGACACCCAGGGACACCTGGCCGGAGATATGCTGCTGACAGAGGTAGCGCAACGCCTCGGCGAATGCGTGCGTGAGATCGATACGGTGGCCCGCTTGGGGGGCGATGAGTTTGTGGTGTTGCTGGAGGAGCTTTCGCCAGATGCCGAGCACTCGGCCTTGCTCGCTGAGCAGGTGGGCGAGAAGCTGTTTAGCGCCATCAACCGCCCCTTCCTGTTGCGTGACAAGGAACACTACAGTACCCCGAGTATTGGGGTCTGCCTGTTTCACGGTACCCGGGAGAGTGGCGAGGAGTTGCTGATGCGCGCCGATATGGCGATGTATCAGGCCAAGGCCGACGGGCGCAATACCATCCGTTTCTTCGATCCGTCGATGCAGCAGGCGGTGGAGGCCAAGGCCATGCTGGAGGGGGAGCTACGCCAGGCCCTGGTGCAGGGCGGGTTGCTGTTGAATTATCAAATCCAGATGAACGAGGATGGCAGCGTACACGGGGCCGAGGCCCTGGTGCGCTGGATACATCCAGTGCATGGGATGATCTCCCCGGCGGACTTTATCCCGGTGGCAGAGGAGACGGCCCTGATCCTGCCGGTGGGCCAGTGGGTGCTCAACGAGGCCTGCCGTCTGCTGCATAGCTGGAGCGATACCCCCCTGAGCGGTGTGTGTGTAGCGGTGAACATCAGTGCACGTCAGTTTCGCCAACTGGATTTTGTCGAACAGGTGGAGCAAACCTTGCAGCAGCACCAGGTTGAGCCGCAGCGGCTCAAACTGGAGCTGACCGAGTCATTGGTGTTGGACAATATCGAGGACACCATCTGCAAGATGCATCGGTTGCGCGCCTTGGGTTGCCGCTTCTCGATGGACGATTTCGGCACCGGTTATTCTTCCCTCGCCTACCTGCGGCGTTTGCCACTGGATGAGCTGAAGATCGACCAATCCTTTGTCCGTGATATCGCCGTTGACCCCAACGACGACGCCATTGTGCGTGCCATCATCGCCCTAGCCAGCACCCTGGGCCTGAATATCGTCGCCGAGGGGGTGGAGACCGAGCAGCAGCGTGAGCTATTGCAGCGTCACGGCTGCAGCACCTACCAGGGCTATCTGTTTGGTCGCCCACTGAGCGAACAGGAGTTTACCCGCCATTTATCCGATGCGCCGTAGAGTGGTGTGGGCCATTCATTGCACACATCCGCATGACGAGAAACCGTATTAGCGCTCGCGCACTCGGCCCTGTGCCGCTCCACGTTCGGGGGTGATACCTGTTGTTTTTCGCTCACAACTGCCAGACTACGCCGAGCAGACTGAACAGGGGCTGAATGGATGGATAAGGTGACAAGTGGCGTGGACAACCGACCTGGTAGCAGTGCTTGGCGTTGGCTGCCAGTGTTGTTGCTGGCGATCCTGGCGGCGGTGGTGCTTAGCCTGTGGTTGGCGCAGCGTTGGCTGATGCCCGAACAGCTAGCGGCGGTGGCACTGAGTCCGGCAGAGACGGTAGTACTGGAGCAGAAGGTGGCAGCGTTACAGCCGCAGCGCTATCAGGAGGACGCGGCGCAACGCGAACTGCGCTTTAGCGAGCGTGAGCTCAATGCCCTGCTGGCCCGCGATCCCTCGCTGGCCGGGCGGGTCGTGATCCATTTGGATCAGGATCTGGCCAGCGCTACCCTGCTGATCCCACTGGAGGATGAGTTTCCCTTTATCGGCGGAAAGACGCTGCGGATCAACGCAGGCCTGGAGTTACGCTATGCCGAGCAGAGCCCGGTGGTGATCCTGCGTGGGGTAAGCCTGTGGGGCGTGCCTATTCCCAACCATTGGCTGGGTGAGCTAAAACATGTCGATCTGGTGGCCCGCTATGGGGTAGAGCCGGGGTTTTGGCATGGTCTGGCCAAGGGTGTTGAGGCGGTAGAGGTGCGCCGTGGGGAGCTGGTGCTCAAGCTGGCGGAGTAGGTCGGGGCGAAATACCCACACGACACGGGTTTTCTTGTCACTTCGCACTACCTGTTAGATATAGCCCTGCTCGCTGGCAATGGAGGCGAGCATCGCCTTGCCGCTTTCCAGATTGTTGCGCATTCCGTGGCGGTGGTCGATCCACCACTTGGCCTCCTGCTGTCCTGCCAGCCAGTCGATGGCCTGCTCTATCCCCTGGCGAACGCTGTACCAGTAGTCCGGATCCTCTTCCCTGGCCTGGGCATCGACCTGCTCTACCCAGCGGCGTACCCGTTCAATCGCGCCCCAGGCATCGAGGCGGATGGTCTCGGCCCAGGCCACCTGTCGGTCGCTGCCCTCCAGCGGCACCAGCCCCATCTCCTCTGCCTGGCGGCGGGCACGGATAAAGCGTTGCTGTTGCTCCTGCTCTCGTTGCTGGGCCTGACACAGGGCGCAGGGGGTGGCGGCCAATTGTATTGCCCGCTCGTCCCAGGCAAAGTCGTCGTCGCCGTAAAAGGGGTGAAGCATGGTATGGCGGCAACTGTGGTGGACCACCTTGAGGGTGATCTGCTCGCGGGACTCGCCATTGCCCTGGTTGCTCCCCACCAGGGTGCATGGGATGCCCTGGGCCTCACACCAGCGCGCCACCTCCAGTCGCCTGGCCGATTCATAGACCCGTCGGATCCCTTGGCCAGGGTAGTGTTGCTGGATGATGGCGGCCTTGTACTCATCGGCGGGGCGAAAATCGCGCGCTGGGCGTAGCCACAGGGCATCGTAGCCGATGTGCCAGCGCTCTAGCCAGGCGAGGGTCTGCGGGCGGACCGCCTCGCTGCGCCCGCTGATCAGGATCACTCGGCTGCCCTGATCGCGGGCGTGGTTAAGGCGGGCGATCAGATCGAGGTTGGCCATGTCTTCGTCGCAGGCGGCGTGAAAGGCGCTCCAGTCGCGCTCGCCCTGCTCGTTGTACAGGTGGTGCAGGCGGTGTTCCAACAGGGCCAAGACACCGTCGAGGCCGCAGATCACCAGGGCATTGTCATCGTCGATGGGCATTTAATGGGTGTATCAAGAGGTTTTGTGTGCAATTTGTGGTGTGCGATGCAACAGTGTACATCCTTATATGGGAAGCTGTCAGGGTTGTGTCATGAGCGCTGCACCACGGGAGATCACCACGCCGTTTCGCCCCATCCCGCTGGAGGTGCCGGAGGGGATGAAGCCCAACGAGTTCTTCAATAGTACCGAGAACCTCAACGACCTGGTAAACAATAACGGCCTGTTACTCAGCCCCGAGAACCTGCTGCTGTATCGCAAGGCGCTGGGCCATAGCAATACCTTTGATGCCTCGATCATCTATAACACCTCCACCACCATCCTTAATCCGCTGGGCCGGCCGGTGCGCCGCACCCAGGTGCCCGAGTCGGTAAAGGCGGTGTGGAACCGGATGAACCGTATCCTCATCCGCTACATGCTGGAGCGCTATCCGGATCCGGCCGAACACCTGGTACTGGCCGGGGAGGCCAGTCTGGATGCCACCTGGCCGCTCACCGCGCCGGGGGTGCCCAGCATACGCATGCTGCATAACCATTTTATCGTTTTTCCCATGGCGCAGTTGCGGGCCGCTCCGCAGGCCGATCCGCATAACCCCAACCTGACCGACGGCGGCCAACACAGCCTGTTTCATGCCTATATGCGCGATGTCTACCGGGAGTTCTTTGACCGCGCCCTGGAGCTGGAGATCCTGCGCCCGATCAGCGACGGCGAGGCCCGTCTGGCACTGACCGGCTATCCTCAGGGGCTGCCCAGCTGGGAGGTGACCGGTGGGGTGGCAGCGCTGGATGAGCTGCGCTTCTGGCAGGAATACGACGCCATCCTCAAGGGGTTTCTGGACTTTTATCGCAGCTTTTTCGCCCAGGTCTCCAGCCGCAACTCACCGATGTTGAGCGATGTTTACTTCCCCGACCAGGTAGAGAACGTGTTGCTATTCAACGACAGCTTCATGGCCACCGCCAAAAAGGTGCGTAGGCGATGTATCACGGAGCCGGCCTACGCCTCGGCGATCCGTTGGCAGCCGGCCTTCAAGCAGCTGATCTATCGCAACGACGAGGGCAAGCTGATCGTGACCATCAGCCAGAACTCTATCGGCAACGCCATCACCGAGTTGCTGGGGGTGGTAGTCAAGCGGGCGCCTGATGCGGCGGCCTACGAGCAGTACGAGCCGGCCTTGATCGAACAGCTGCTGGAGGTGCGCCAACGCCTGGTGGAGGCCGACCTGGGGGAGGGCCTGGCAACACCCTACTGGGGGGCCGGATCATCGTGACGACAGGTATTGTCATAAAACGGTTTTATCCTGCATAACGGATTTAAGCTGGAGCTGGGTGGGTGATGCTGGCAGGCTGGTCGGAACAATACAGGGGGAGTTGATTATGGAGTTTTTCAGTCTGGCCACAGTACGCATGTCGGCCTCGGACCTACAGCGTTTTGTGAATATCCAAAACCTGCCCGAGTGGTGCGCCTCCATCGACAAGGTGTTGTCGGTGCAAAATGAGCGAGGCGATATCTACTGTGTGTGGGGCGAGTTTCGGGTCCATCGTGAGCTGATCGACGGGGGTCTGCGCTTTACCCTGCCGGATTGCAAAAACGCCATTCAGTGGACCATCACCCCCAGCCCGGAAAATACCGCCCAGGTGCAGGTGCACTGCACCATCAACCGCACCAGTCAGGAGCCAGACTTTATCGAGTCGCTGGAGAACTTCGTCAACGACTGGCGCGACGGCCTGGAGGGTTGGCCGGCCCGCCGTGCCGCCAGGATGAACAAGCCCTGCAAGGCGTGCGGGGAAAACTTTGGTGGCTTTGGCTAAGCACGGCCCGCCGTGAGCCCCTGATTTTTGCTACGCCGTGAATCCCTCCCTGGAGTCGCGTCCCTGCGGCAGACGACCGAAAATCAGGGGCTTTCACCAGTCACCCTCGGTAAGGAATGTGAGTATGTGCTCACCTTGGCTGCCAGGCAAACTCCTTCCCCTGTCGATGGCAAACTAGGGTATAATCATCGGTCTCGGTCGCCTGAGCCGCTTGCCACGAAGACTTTAGGCGGTGATCGCAGGCGGTATGCATCCCCTGCGCCGAGCCCTATAACCCCCACCCTCTATTCGCTCAAGCGGCCAAATAGGCGGGCGGGGTAGCACCGACAACACACCCCTGGAGTTACCTGCTCATGGCATTTTCCCAACTCGGCCTCGCTGCCGACATCCTGCGTGCGGTCGAGGAAAAGGGCTATACCAGCCCCACCCCGGTCCAACAACAGGCCATTCCCCCCATCCTGCAAGGCGGTGACCTGCTCGCCGGGGCACAGACCGGCACCGGCAAGACCGCCGGTTTTACCCTACCGCTGCTGCACCGCCTTAGCCTCAATCCACCCGCCAATGGCAAGCGTCCAGTGCGGGCGCTGATCCTGGTGCCTACCCGCGAGCTGGCTGCACAGGTAGAAGAGAGCGTGGTGGTCTATGGCAAATACCTGCCATTACGTTCGGTGGTGATCTTTGGCGGGGTCAAGATCAACCCGCAGATCGACAAGCTGCGTCGTGGGGTGGATATCCTGGTGGCGACCCCAGGACGGCTGCTCGACCATATGTCACAAAAGACGGTCGACCTCTCCCAGGTGGAGATCCTGGTGCTGGACGAGGCCGATCGCATGCTGGATATGGGCTTTATCCGTGATATTCGCCGCATCCTGGCGGTATTGCCCAAGCAGCGCCAGAACCTGCTGTTCTCCGCCACCTTCTCCGATGATATCCGCCGCCTCGCCGAGGGGTTGTTACACCAGCCCACCATGATCGAGGTGGCACGACGCAACACCGCCTCCGAGACGGTTGCCCAGGTGGTCCATCCGGTGGATCGCCAGCGCAAGGGGGCACTGCTCGCCCACCTGATCAGTTCCCAGGATTGGCGTCAGGTGCTGGTGTTCACCCGTACCAAGCACGGTGCCAACCGCCTGGCCCAGCAGTTGGAGAAGGACGGGATCACCGCCGCCGCGATCCATGGCAACAAGAGTCAGGGCGCGCGCACCCGTGCGCTGGCCGATTTTAAATCCGGCGAGGTCCGGGTGTTGGTGGCCACCGATATCGCCGCGCGCGGATTGGATATCAGCCAACTGCCCCATGTGGTGAACTTCGAGCTGCCCAATGTGGCCGAGGATTATGTGCATCGTATTGGTCGTACCGGACGTGCAGGTAACGAGGGTGAGGCGATGTCACTGGTCTGTGTCGATGAACACAAGTTGTTGCGCGATATCGAACGGGTGATCAAGCGCGAGTTGCCCAAGGTGGTGATCCCCGGTTTTGAGCCAGACCCATCGATTCAGGCTGAGCCCATCCCCAATGGCCGTGGTGGTCAGCGTCCCGCAGGCCGTCAGGGCAAGCCAGGCGGCAATGGCGCAAATCCTTCGGGTAAGCGATCGCAGGGCAAACCGCCCAGCCGTGGTCAGCGCCCCGCGGGCAGAGGCGGTGCTGGTCGGAGCCGGGCACCGCAATCCAAGGGTTGAGCCATGGGCCACGCCCGCCAGTTGTTGGCACTGGAGGCGCTGCTTAGGGCCCAGCGCCCTCTGTGGCAGGCGCAGCCCTTCAAACAGCAGCGCCCCGAATGGTGTGCACAGCACCCCCGGCTGAGCAGCGCGTTGCTGGCGCTGGATGACGGACAGCTCGCCCGATTGGAGCAGGACGAGCAGGCCTTGTGGGGCTGGTTGGCCGAGCACCTGCCAGCGCTGCAACAGCTTGCTGAGCTTTGCCGGATCCCGGATACCTCCCCCCGCACACTGGACCACCCAGGCCCCCACTTTGCCAACCATATTCCTGGACGCAAGTGGCAGCAGATCACCGCCTTCGCCGCCGCCCTTTCGCCATCCCAACAGCCCTTGCTGGAGTGGTGTGGCGGCAAGGGCCATCTGGGGCGCTTGCTGGCTTGGCAGTATCACCAGCCGGTACTGACCCTGGAACATAGTGGCTCGCTGTGTGAGCAGGGGCAGCTGTTGGCGCAGCGCAGCGGGGTGAGGCAGCGTTTTCTCCAGGTCGACGTGCTGGATGCGCAGGGCAGCGCCATGTTGCATGGTCACCATGTGGTAGCGCTGCACGCCTGTGGCGAGCTGCATCGCCACCTGTTGCGGGCCGCGGTGGCCGAACAGGCAGAGGCCATCGATCTGGCCCCTTGCTGTTATCATCACCTGCAGCAGGGGGATTACCAGCCGCTCAGCCAGAGCGCCAGTTTGAGCCTGCCCCGTGACGCATTGCGACTGGCGGTGACCGGCGCGGCAACCGCCGCAGCGCGTGAGCTACGCCTGCGCGACCGGGAAATGGCCTGGAAGTTAGGCTATCTGCAGTTGCTGCAACAACAGGGGGAGGGCTATCGACCACTCCGCCCGATCGACAAGGCCTGGCTGCGGCTGGATTTTGCCGGTTTTTGTCAGCAGTTGGCAGCCAGGGAAGGGGACACCCTGCCAACAGGGCCTGACTGGGCAGCACTGGAACAGCTTGGTTGGCAGCGTCAAGGTGAGACCATGCGCCTGTCACTGGTTCGCCAGGGACTGCGCCGCGCCATCGAGCTATATCTGGTGCTGGATATGGCCTGCTATCTTGAAGAACAGGGCTATCGGGTGTCACTGGGTATCTTTTGTGCTACGGCATTGAGCCCGCGCAACCTGTTGCTTTCTGCCCGGCGAGTCGCATAATGCTTGCATTGCTCGGACAAGTTGCATAAGATCCGCGCCTTTCAGCAGCGCGGTGCGCACCATCGGGGTGTGTAGCGGCGCAACAAAGCACCTAGTGAGGTTTAGAACCATGAAAGCGGATATCCATCCTGAGTACAACGAAGTCAATGTCAGCTGTAGCTGTGGCAATAGCTTCAAAACCCGTTCCACCGCAGGCGAAGATCTGAGCCTGGACGTCTGTTCCGCCTGCCACCCCTTCTACACCGGCAAACAGAAGATGGTGGATACCGCTGGTCGTGTGGACAAGTTCCGCCAGAAGTACGGCCGCAAATAAGCCCGACCCACACCGTCGGCAGGCCAAACAAAAAGGGCACCCCGCAGGGGGTGCCCTTTTTTGTTGCGGGTACGTGCTTCGCCCCCCATGTAGTTCGTATCTTCGTCCTTTTTCGCGATCCTCTGACATGTATCCTTATATTCGAGACACTACACTAGAACAGCTCATCGGTCACCGAGCCGCCCCCGGAGGATGTGCCGTGATCGGTGCGCGGGCTGGGGAGCAGGGACGGCTG
>SLDE01000046.1 GCA_007125455.1 Ectothiorhodospiraceae bacterium | reverse complement strand
GTGCAGGGCATGGTCCAGGGCAATGAACTCACCCGGTGCGTGTACCCCGGCGCGGGATTTCTTGCGAAGCAGATTGATCCACTCCATCACCTGGCGATCAAACTCGCTATTGCAGCCCATCGCGTAATAGACCCGCTCACGGTTTTCCAGCAGGCCGGGCAGGATCTCGTCGATATCGCTGATGGGGAAGGCATCATCGGCACCATAGTCGGCCACCGCCCCGTCCAGCCCGGTGCGCCGACCATGCCAGGTCTCCATCTCCGGGTCCCGCTCGCGGCAAAACAGGATGTACTCGCTCTGCTCACGCCCCGGCACCAGCACCGCCACCGCCTCCGGCTCGGGGAAGCCGGTCAGGTAGTAGAAGTCGCTGTCGGCCCGAAAGGGGTGATCCACATCGCGGTTGCGGGTACGTTCCGGTGAGGTGGGCAGGATCGCGATCCCATCACGTCCGACCATCTGCATCAGGCGCTTGCGGCGGCGGGCAAATTCGGTTTTGTTCATCGGGGCGCCTCGCTCTGTTCCAGAGAGGGTTAGTGAATGGTCACATCCGTGCGCGGCGCCGCCTTGGTGGGGTGCATCTCCTCCACCAACAGCAACACTCCGGTACGCACGTACTCCAGCAACTCCATATAGGCGGCCTCGTCCTGCTCGTCCTCGTCCAGCTCGTAGCTGTCGGCACGGGCGATCTCCACCAGGTCGCGCATGATCTCGCCCCCCTCGCCAGGCAGGTTATCGATCTGCTGTACCCCACCGGCGCTCACCCCCAGCAAAAAGCCCTGACACCACTGGGCGAGGGAATCCACCCGCTCATCCACCGGGGCATCATCCTCCGGCAACAGCGGGTGAAAATCCAGGGTGGCGTCATTGAGCTGCTGTATGGTCACCTCATGCAACATCACCAACGGGGCCAGGCGCTCACGCTTGAGCAGGTCCTGGGGATCGTGACCGTGGTCGATAAAGCCCAACCAGTCGTCCTTGCTCAGCTCCCCACGGGCACAGATCAGGCCACAGAGTGCGCCGTGGCACTCTTCCGCCTGCATCTCGGTTTCCAGCTTCTCCAGCGCCAGGTCAACTTGGTCGATTACATCATTCGCCTGATTCATGATTAGATAGTTTAGCCTGCAAGATCCACAACAAGGGGAAAGCTTATCACGGCTGGGCGGGCCGGGCAGCAACCACCCACTCGCCACGACCGAGGCCACCCACCTCCCACCAGGTCCCACTTTCGCCTTCGGCGCATTGACCGCCATTCATCGCGGCTCTATAGTGACCGTTCACAACCACCGTGCACCACTATCGCCCAATGATGAACGAAACGGAACTCAAGCATCTGGAACGTCGCGTCGACGAACTGCTCCAGCGCATGGCTGCGCTCAAGAGCGAGAATCGTTCTCTGCGCGAGAACCAGGCCGCCCTGCTCAACGAGCGGGCACACCTGATCGAGAAGAATGAGTTGGCGCGCAGCCGGGTGGAAGCGATGATCGGGCGGCTCAAGTCGATGGAGCAAGATTCATGAGCGACACTGCGGTCAATCAGGAAACCATCCGCCTGCTGGAGCGGGAGTACAACGTCGCCTGCCCACCGGATGAACGCGAGGGCCTGCAAAAGTCGGCCAAGATGCTGGATAACAAGATGCGCGAGATCCGTGCCCGCGGCAGGATCGTCGGCAATGAGCGAATCACTGTGATGGCGGCACTCAACGTGATCCATGAGCTGCTGCAGAACAAAGAGGAAGAGAACCAGCAGGAGACCGCCCTGCGGCTGCGTCTGCTGCAGGACAAGATCGAAGCGGCCCTCGAGCAGGAAGAGCGTCAACTGTCGTTGTAATTCACACCTATCCCTGTACACTGTGAAGCGTAGTCCCTGCGGTGTTCGTTCTGCACGTTGGGTATTTTCTTGAGCCTAATCTTTACCCCGGGATCGGAATGCTGTTGCTGTGTGCATGTCCGCACGACGGAAAGCCTAATGTAGCAGCCGATGATCCCACTTGAACCCCCGGTTCAAGAACGATAACGTCGGCGGCACAGGCGGGGGCTACCCTAATTCCATGTCTGAAACAAATCAACATCGGCGCGCCCTGCGCCAACAGATGCGCCGCCAACGCCGCGCCCTCACCCGGCAGCAGCGTGCCCAGGCCGCCCAGCAACTGGCCCAGCGCCTTGCCAGTCAGCCGCTCTTTCTGCGCAGCCAACACATCGCCCTCTACCTGCCCAACGACGGCGAACTGGATCTGCATCCACTGATGGCACGGGCATGGCAGATGGGCAAGCGTTGCTATCTGCCGGTACTCAGCCCGCTCTACCACAATCGCCTGTGGTTCGCCCCCTACACGCCGGATACCCCACTTCAGGCCAACCGCTTCGGCATCCCCGAACCACGCCTCAACTGGCGTCGGATGCGTCCGGTATGGAGTCTGGATCTGGTACTCACCCCGCTGGTCGCCTTCGACGCACAGGGCAACCGGCTGGGCATGGGAGGGGGCTACTACGATCGTACCCTCGCCTACCTGCAACGGCGCGAGCACTGGCGCAAACCGCGCCTGATCGGGGCCGCCTACGGCTTTCAGCAGGTGGAACGCCTACCGGTGGCGAGTTGGGATGTACCGCTGGAGGGGATCGTGACAGAGCGTGGACTCATCTACGGGGACGCAAACTAGCCCCCCCTGCCCACTCAGCGGGCATGGAAAGGCCTTCACTACTGGCTACCAGCCCGCGATAGCCGCCAGACCGCCACCGAACATCAGCTCGGAAAGCAAAATCCCGACGCCGGTGATCATCACCAACAACATCAGCATGTCGGGTCGTCTTTTCAAGCTTGCCATGTGGTATCTGTATCCCCAATATTGAATTTGACCGACAGGCGGCCAATCGCGCGACAGCGTTATTATCATGACACTATGTTACACAGTGTTTCGCAATGTATACATGATTACCATCACAAGGTATACATGATCCACATCACAACAGGAGATTTTTCGTGGCTTACTGGCTGATGAAATCCGAACCGGACGTGTTCGGCCTCGACCATCTGGAACAGATGCCGAATCAAACAGAACACTGGGATGGGGTACGCAACTACCAGGCGCGCAACTTTATGCGCGATGGGATGAAGGTGGGCGACGAGATCCTCTTTTACCACTCCAACTGCAAGGTGCCCGGCATCGTGGGGATCGCCAAAGTGGTACGCGAGGCCTACCCGGATCACACCGCCTTCGACCCCGATGCCAAGTACTACGACCCCAAGAGCGACCCGGACAAGCCCCGTTGGTATATGGTGGATGTGCAGTTCGTGCGGCGCCTCAAGCGCAATATCAGCCTACAGGAGTTGAAGGAGCACAGCGAACAGCTGCCCGACTTCCCCCTACTACGCAAGGGTAACCGCCTGTCGGTGATGCCGGTAAGTGAGCAGGCCTGGGGCTATATTCTGGATTTGGAATAAGCCCAGGTCATTCATGGACCTGGTGGAGACGCGGCCTTCCTCGTTCGAGGATCAGTAGCCCGTCTGCCTGCAGGGCCTTGAGGGCACGATTGACCCGCTCCCTTGAGGCACCAACCATTTTGGCGATCACCGCTTGGCTGGGCAGGTCGCAAATGGATTCCTGTGGGCGCTGTTGTACGGAATGCTCCAGCAGTACACGGGCGACACGCGATTTGACATCCAATGTGGCAAGGCTGTTTATGGTCTGGTTGGCTTGGCGCAGGCGTCCGGAGAGCTGCTGGATGATGGCCATGGCCAGCTTGGGATTGCCTGCGATCCAGTCACGAAAGTCAGCGGCGGAGAGGGCGAGCAATCGGCAGGGGGACATGCTCATCACCTGGGCACTGCGGCCATCGGCGTCGAGCAGGGCCATCTCGCCGAAGCTGTCACCCCTATTGAGGATGGCGATAATGACCTCTTTACCATCTTCACCGGTAAGCATCACCTTGACCTGTCCATCAAGCAGCAGATAGAGCGCGTCGGCGCTATCCCCCTGCTGGAAGATCACTGTATTGGCAGTGATCTTGCGTTCGGTGAACAGCCTTCCCAGTGATGTCAGTTGCGCATCATCAAGGGCACTGAAAAGTGTGTTATTGCGCAGAAGTTCCAACCGTTCCATCGTCTACCTCGCCAAAGAGTCTGTTCAGGGCATGTTTCATTTGGGGTGGCTGCCCGTTCCGCCACCAAAGACTGGGCGAGTATGGCCGAGGGGATCTTACAGTCCTCTTACAGATGGCAGGATATGTTCAGGCAATGGACTCAGCAGCTCGCTTGACGCCCCCAGCTCCAGGGCGCGTTCACAGAGCTGGCGGGCTTCAGCACCCTCTCCCCGATCCAGCAAGGCTTCTGCCAGACGGCGTGTCAGACGGGCAAAGCGGCGCATGTAGCTGGCACGGGCCGTCGCCAGCGAGGAAAGCCCTTCATCACCTTCGAGCAGCGGGCCACGGTAAAGCTGGAGGAGGTGGTAGGGCGAAAGCCCAGCGATGTCCTCAACGGCACAGCGCTCCAGCTCCCAGGTATCAAGCCAGATCTGTTCGCGATTGAGGCGCAGTATGCCGCCCTCCATGACGATCAGTTCCCGCTCACCCAGCCGCTTGCGTAGGCGGTGAAGCGTGGTGTCAAAGGCGCGTCGAGCGCTGTCCCCGTCGGCATCCGGCCATAACAGATCACATAAGGTGAGGTGAGAGGCTTCGCCACCATGGATGATGAGCGCCTTGAGCATATCAAGGGAACGCCCGCTAAAGCTCAGTTTTTCGCCCTTGGCGCGGCTGAGACTTAGCGGCCCAAGGGCCTGTATGTAGAGGCTTTTGCCGGGAAAGCTT
>SLDE01000130.1 GCA_007125455.1 Ectothiorhodospiraceae bacterium | reverse complement strand
GGAGGTGTGAGGTTCGAGGTCCGAGCCTTGGCTCGTCCCTCGTATCCCGTACCTGAATTAAGTGGAGCCGACCGTTAAGCCGGGTTCTGTCGTGGACAGCCATTCATCTGCGATGCCCGTCGCCGGACACCTGTAGCGACCTACCCGGGAACAGTGCGGGCCGCACCATTGTTCCCCTATTTGGTCTTGCTCCGGGTGGGGTTTACCCTGCCACCGCGTGTTGCCACCGGCGCGGTGCGCTCTTACCGCACCATTTCACCCTTACCTGTGCCTCCGGTCGAAACCAAAGGCCATCGGCGGTATCTTTTCTGCGGCACTTTCCGTCGGCTCACGCCGCCCAGGCGTTACCTGGCACCCTGCCCTGTGGAGCCCGGACTTTCCTCCACAAGCCGAGGCTTGCAGCGACTGCCTGGTCAACTCCGGGGCGAAGCATACCCGCTCCATAGTGCCATCACAACCTGAATAGTATCTACTCGCCCCCTCAAGTGGAGAGCGGGCGAGTAGATACAACCTTTCAACACAGAGGGCACAGAGCACACAGAGAAAAACCCATGCCATGTAGGTCGGCCTTTTGTCAGATGATTCGCCCGCGCAGCGGGCACCACCTCTCGTATCTCGTCCCTGCCTTTATACCGGCTTATAGATATCCGCCCCGCTCTCCACGAACTTGATCGACATCTCGTTCATCCCCTTTTCGGCAAACTCTCGCACCTCTTGGGAGATCTTCATCGAGCAGAACTGCGGACCACACATCGAGCAGAAGTGGGCCACCTTGTGGGCCTCCTTGGGCAGGGTCTGGTCGTGGAAGTCGATGGCCCGCTGCGGATCCAGTGCCAGGGCAAACTGGTCGTGCCAGCGAAACTCAAAGCGCGCCTTGGACATGGCGTTGTCCTGCAGCTGCGCGCCGGGGAAGCCCTTGGCCAGATCCGCAGCGTGGGCGGCCACCTTATAGGTGATGATCCCTTCGCGTACGTCTTCCTTGTTGGGCAGGCCCAGATGCTCTTTGGGGGTGACATAGCAGAGCATGGCGGTGCCGTACCAACCGATCTGCGCC
Organism: Ectothiorhodospiraceae bacterium; assembly: GCA_007125455.1. Taxonomy (GTDB): domain Bacteria; phylum Pseudomonadota; class Gammaproteobacteria; order Thiohalomonadales; family Thiohalomonadaceae; genus SLDE01. The sequence continues at coordinate 15,284 of SLDE01000130.1, read as the reverse complement.
GCACCGATCCCGGAAGAAAAATGATCGTAGCCGGGGGAGATGTCGGTCACCAGCGGGCCGAGGGTATAGAAGGGCGCCTCGTTGCAGTCCTTCAGCTCCTGCTCCATGTTTTCCTGGATCATCTGCATCGGCACGTGGCCAGGGCCCTCGATCATCACCTGGCAGTCGTGCTTCCAGGCGATTTGGGTCAGCTCGCCGAGGGTCTTGAGCTCGGCAAATTGGGCCTCGTCGTTGGCGTCGGCCAGGCAGCCGGGGCGCAGTCCATCGCCGAGGGAGAAGGCCACATCGTAGGCCTTCATGATCTCGCAGATCTCCTCAAAGTGGGTATAGAGGAAGCTTTCCTTGTGGTGGGACAGGCACCACTTGGCCATGATCGAGCCGCCACGGGAGACGATCCCGGTCAGGCGCTTGGCGCTCAGCGGTACATGGGCCAGACGCAGCCCGGCGTGGATGGTGAAGTAGTCCACCCCCTGCTCAGCCTGTTCGATCAGGGTGTCGCGGAAGACCTCCCAGCTCAGGTCCTCGGCCTTGCCGTTGACCTTTTCCAACGCCTGATAGAGCGGCACGGTGCCGATCGGTACTGGCGAATTGCGCAGGATCCACTCGCGGGTCTCGTGGATGTTCTTGCCGGTGGACAGATCCATCAGGGTGTCGCCGCCCCAGCGACAGGACCAGACCAGCTTTTCCACCTCCTCAGTGATCGAGGAGGTGACCGCCGAGTTACCAATATTGGTGTTGATCTTCACCCGGAAATTACGCCCGATGATCATCGGCTCCAGCTCGGGGTGGTTGATATTGGCCGGCAGGATCGCGCGCCCGGCGGCGATCTCCTCGCGCACAAACTCCGGGGTAATGAGATCCGGGATCCTGGCCCCCATCGGTTGACCGGCGTGCTGGCGCAACAGCGCCGCATAGCGCGGGTCGTCGCGCATCTCCTGCAGGCGGTTGTTCTCGCGAATGGCGACAAACTCCATTTCAGGGGTGATGATCCCCTGACGGGCGTAGTGCAACTGGCTGACATTCTTGCCCGCCAAGGCCCGACGCGGCGGACGGATGTGCTCAAAGCGCAGGGCGGCCAGGGCCGGATCGTTCTGACGGGCCACACCGTACTGCGAAGTGGGGCCGTCCAGTTGCTCGGTATCACCACGCTCCTCGATCCACGCCTGGCGTAGCGCGGGTAGTCCGGCCATCAGGTCGATCTTGGCCTGTGGATCGGTATACGGGCCGGAGGTGTCATAAACATAGATCGGTGGATTCTGCTCCGGCTGGCCGGAGGTCATGGTGTCATCCTGGCTGATCTCACGCATCGGCACCCGCAGATCCGGGCGCGAACCGGCCTGGTAAACCTTGCGCGACTTGGGGAAGGGCTGGATAACCTCGGCAGAGAGGCGATCGGTGGTCTGCTGAAAGTCTTGTGGGATGGCGCTCATGGCGGGTCCTCTTGCTACAGATGGGCTGGGGAGGAAAGGCAACGCCACGAATCAGCCGTCACGCCACTTCCCTACGCCAGGATGAACTGGATCAGGTTCAAAGGGTGATATCTCAGCCGGACCAACCGGCACCCCCAGTGATGCGCTCAACTATACCGCCGAGTGCGGCTCCAGGGCAAGGGCGCTAACCCTGCAGCTCAATCCCTGATATACTGCCGCCCTTTCGCATATATATAGTATGAAGGACTAAAGCGTACATGGAGCTGATCCGTGGTCTGCACAATCTTCGTTCGCGCCACCACGGCTGCGTCGCCACCATCGGCAACTTCGACGGGGTACACCTGGGGCATCAGTCCGTGTTGGGGCAATTGGCGGAAAAAGGAGCGGAGCTGGGCCTGCCGGTAACCGTGATCACCTTCGAGCCTCAGCCCCAGGAGTACTTCAACCATGGCGAGTTGCCACCGCGCCTGACCCGGCTGCGCGAAAAACTCACCGCACTGCAGCGCTACTCGGTGGATCGGGTGCTGTGCCTTTCCTTCAAACAGGGACTCGCGCAGCTCTCCGCCGAGGCCTTCATCCGGCAGGTACTGGTGGAAGGGCTGGGGGTCCGCCACTTGGTGGTGGGCGATGACTTTCGCTTCGGCCAGGGGCGCAGTGGCGACTTTACCATGCTCCAGGCGGCGGGCGCGGCTCACGACTTTGAGGTGGTGCACATGCACACCTTCGCCATCGGCGGTGGGCGTGTCAGCAGTACCCGTATCCGTGAGGCACTGCAGTGCGGTGATCTGGGCCAGGCCGCGCAATTGCTGGGCCGCCCCTACCGGATGAGCGGACGGGTGGCCCACGGCAACAAGCGCGGGCGCACGATTGGTTTTCCCACCGCCAACATCTTCCTGCACCGTGCCCGCAGTCCGGTGGATGGGGTTTTTGCGGTAGAGATGTTCGGCATCGAGGGCGAGCCGGTGCAAGGGGTAGCCAACGTCGGCACCCGCCCCACCGTAGACGGCAGCCACGCCATCCTCGAAGTGCACCTATTCGACTTTCGTAGGGATATCTACGGTCGCCATGTCCATGTAGACTTTCTCAAGTTTATCCGCCCCGAACGCCGCTTTGACTCGTTCGAGGCCCTGAAGGCGCAGATCCTGCACGATGCCGAGGCGGCCAGGGCGTTTTTTGGAAAACAGATTTAACCGCAGAGGGCACGAAGAACGCAAAGAGATTGAACGGGGTTCAAGGAGACGCCTCCCAAGAGCCTCTGATGTTTACACAGTTCAAGATGGTCATTATGCATACTTTTCGTATTACAGTGCGCTAACAGCCTGTTGTGTCGGTGGTGTTATCTATCTGGTTAGAGATAACGACTAAACAAACTGTACTGACTTGTAATCCTTTGCGCCCTTTGCGCCCTTTGCGGTTACATGCTTTTAAATCCTTAAGGTGATACCCCGTGAGTGATTACAAACATACCCTGAATTTGCCCGAGACCGACTTTCCCATGCGCGGCAATCTGCCCAAGCGTGAGCCGGAGATGATCCAGCGCTGGCAGGCGATGGATCTCTATGGCCAGTTGCGCGAGTCGGGCAAGGGACGGCCCAAGTTCGTCCTGCACGATGGCCCCCCCTACGCCAACGGTAATATCCATATCGGCCATGCGGTAAACAAGATCCTCAAGGACATCATCGTCAAGTCGCGTACCCTGAGCGGCTACGATGCCCCCTATGTGCCGGGCTGGGATTGCCATGGCCTGCCCATTGAGCTACAGGTGGAAAAGAAGCTCGGCAAGGCCGGGGTAGCGGTCAGCCCGGCGGAGTTCCGCGCCGCTTGCCGCACCTATGCCAGTGAGCAGGTGGACGGTCAGCGCGAGGACTTCAAGCGACTGGGGATCTTCGCTGACTGGGAGCAGCCCTACCTGACCATGGACTATCGCTTCGAGGCGGACATCATCCGCACCCTCGGACAGATCATCGAACAGGGCCACCTGCACAAGGGGGCCAAGCCGGTACACTGGTGTACCGACTGTGGCTCGGCACTGGCCGAGGCCGAGGTGGAGTATGAAGACAAGACCTCCCCTGCCATTGATGTGCGCTTTGAGGTGCTGGACGACGAGGCCCTGCTGAGCCGCATCCACAAGGCCAGTGATCACCCCTGCAAGGGGCCGGTCTCGGTGGTGATCTGGACCACCACCCCCTGGACCCTGCCCGCCAACCAGGCGGTCGCCCTCAATGGGGAGCTGGAGTATGCACTGGTGCAGTGCGACGGGGTGGGTGAACACGGCCCCGAGTGCCTGATCCTGGCCGAAGGGCTGCTCAAGGAGACCATGTCCCGCTACGGGGTGGACGATTACAAGGTGATCGGCTACTGCCAGGGCAGCGACCTGGAAGGGCTCAAACTGCAGCACCCCTTCTACACCCGTGAGGTGCCGGTGATCCTGGGCGAGCATGTCAGCCTGGAGGCCGGTACCGGTGCGGTACACACCGCCCCCGGCCACGGCCAGGAGGACTACGTGGTCGGCCTGCGCTACAAGCTCAAGGTCCACAACCCGGTCGGTGGCGATGGCAAGTTCCTGCCCGATACCGAGCTGTTCGCCGGTCAGCACGTGTTCAAGGCCAACGACTCGGTGCTGGAGGTGCTGCGCGAGCACGGCAAGTTGGTGCATGCCCAGGCACTGCGCCACAGCTACCCGCACTGCTGGCGCCACAAGACCCCGATCATCTTCCGCGCCACCCCGCAGTGGTTTATCAGTATGGAACAACACGGCCTGCGCCCTGCGGCATTGAACGCGATCACACAGACCCAGTGGATCCCGGACTGGGGCCAGGCACGCATCGAGGCGATGGTGCAAAACCGCCCCGACTGGTGCATCTCGCGCCAGCGCAACTGGGGGGTGCCGATCGCCCTGTTCGTGCACAAGACCAGCGGCAAGCTGCACCCCGACACCGCCAAACTGATCGAACAGGTGGCCCAGCGGGTCGAGCAACAGGGCATCGATGCCTGGTTCGACCTCGAACCGGCTGAGCTATTGGGCAGCGAGGCGGGCGACTACGACAAGGTGCAGGACACCCTGGACGTGTGGTTCGATTCCGGCGTGACCCACGCCTGCGTGCTCACTCAACGCGAAGGCCTGCAACGCCCGGCGGATCTCTATCTGGAGGGTTCGGACCAGCATCGCGGCTGGTTCCAGTCTTCCCTGCTCACCGCCGTGGCCACTACCGGCAAGGCCCCCTACAAGGCAGTACTGACCCACGGCTTCACCGTGGATGCCAAGGGCCAGAAGATGTCCAAGTCGAAGGGCAACGTGGTTGCACCGCAAAAGGTGGTCGGCAACCTGGGGGCCGACATCCTGCGCCTATGGGTCTCCTCTACCGACTACCGCGGCGAGATGACCGTCTCCGACGAGATCCTCAAGCGCACCGCCGATGCCTACCGACGCATCCGCAACACCGCACGCTTCCTGCTCGCCAACCTGGCCGGTTTCGACCCGGCAGAGAACCTGCTCCCACCGAGCCAACTGCTGGCGCTGGACGCCTGGGCGGTGGCCCGTGCCGCCCAGTTGCAGGAAGAATTGCTACCGGCCTACGAAAAATACGAGTTCCACCAGATCTACCAAAAGGTACACAACTTTTGCTCGGTGGACATGGGCTCCTTCTACCTGGACGTGATCAAGGATCGCCAGTACACCACCCCCGCCAACTCCCTGGCGCGCCGCTCGGCCCAGAGTGCCATCTACCACATCATTGAAGCGATGAGCCGCTGGCTGGCCCCCATCCTCAGCTTCACCGGCGAGGAGATCTGGCAACAGATCCCGGGCCAGCGCGGTGATTCGGTCTTCCTGGAGACTTGGTACGACTTCCCCGAACAACACCTCGGCCAACTGGACCTTGCCTACTGGGGCGGGGTGATGGAGCTGCGCGATGCGGTCAACCGCGAACTGGAACGGCTGCGCAATGCCGGCGAGATCGGTGCCAACCTGCAGGCCGAGGTCACCCTCTACTGCGGCAGCGAACTGCACCAGCGCCTCGCCCTCCTGGGCGATGAGCTGCGCTTTGTGCTAATCACCTCTGCCGCCACCATCCAACCGGTCGTCAACGAACCGCCGCCCGAGGCGATGCACTACCAGCTGGAAAACGGCGACGAAGTCTGGATCGCCGTGGCCGCCAGTGCCCACCAAAAGTGCACCCGCTGCTGGCACTACCGGGAAGACGTAGGCAGCCACGCCGCACACCCCGAACTGTGTGGCCGCTGCGTGGAAAACATCGACGGCGAAGGCGAAATGCGGCGCTTTGCCTAAAGACTATTCACCGCAGAGACGCTGGGGTCGCAGAGAAGGCGTAGGTCAGGTTAGCATAGCGTAGTAACCGAATAGCTCCACTGCGTAGTACGTCGTGACAGGTAGGACTGGCTCTAGCCCGATTGACCAAACCAATCGCGGCAGAGCCGCTCCTACAACCGGGGTTTTCTCAGCGAACTCTGTGGCCTCTGTGTTGAAAAGGTTTTATCAGGAAAGATCATGCTCAAATGGCTTTGGCTCTCGGTAGCCATCATCCTTCTGGATCAACTCACCAAGTGGTGGGCCAATACCTCGCTGGACTACGGCATGCCGGTGGCGGTGATGCCGATGTTCAACTTCACCCTAGTCTACAATACCGGGGCGGCATTCAGCTTTCTCAGCGAGGCGGGGGGCTGGCAGCGCTGGTTCTTTGCCCTGATCGCCATCGTTATCAGTGTGGTGCTGGTGATCTGGCTGTCGCGCCTGCGGCCTGGCCAGACCGTGCTGGCCCTCGGTCTGGCCTTGCTGCTCGGTGGCGCACTGGGCAACCTGTGGGATCGCCTGCTGCTGGGGTACGTGATCGACTTTATCGACATCTACTACAACGAATGGCACTGGCCCGCCTTCAATATCGCCGACATGGCGATCAGCGTAGGCGCAGCGCTGATGATCTTCGACAGTTTCCGCCATGCCAATGCTGAAAAAGACTGATTTACAGCAAGGAGTTGAACTTGAGCGAAAAAACCATCCAGCCCAACAGCAAGGTGGTGATGCACTACCGCATCATCCTGGAAGACGGCACCGTGGCCGACTCCACCTGGGAAGACAATGAACCCATCGCCTTCGTACATGGCGACGGCACCCTTGCCCCTGGGCTGGAAGAGGTCCTGATCGGGCTCCAGCCTGGCGCGCGGGAGAGCATCCCCCTCGCCCCCGAGCAAGGCTTCGGTCACAAGGATACCGAGAACATCCACACCCTAAGCCGCAGCGACTTCGGCGAAGACACCCCCGTCGCCCCCGGCCTGGTGATCGGCTTCACCCTGCCCAACGGGCAAGAACTACCAGGGATGATCATCGAGGTGGAAGGAGATCAGGTATTGGTCGACTTCAACCACCCCTTCTCCGGGCATCAGCTCAGCTTTGAGGTGGAGATCCTCAGCGTCGAATAAAGATGTGGCTTAGCGCCTGGGGCAAACCTTCACTCCAGCTCCAGCTTCTTGAGGCGATAACGCAGCGCGCGGAAACTGATCCCCAGTTGCTTGGCGGCGGCAGTCTTGTTATTTCTGGTCTGTTTTAGCGCATCGAGGATGATGCGCTTTTCCACGCTCTCCAGGTAGGCCTCTAGGCCCATGCGGCTGACCTGTGTCTCTTCATCCGCCGACACATTCGGTGCATCCCCACCGCCATTACTGGGCAGGTTGTGGGTCGGCAGTTGCAAGTCGGCCAGCGCGATCTCGCCGTCGTCACACAGGGTCATCGCCCGTTCAAGGATATTCTCCAACTCGCGCACATTGCCGCAGTAGCGGTGGGCCAGCAGGGCCTGCTCGGCCTCGGCGCTCAAACGCGGGGGGCGAATCCCCATCTCCTCGGCCAGTTGGCGCAGAAAGTGGGCCACCAGCTCTGGGATATCCTCGGGCCGCTCGCGCAGGCTGGGCAGGTGCAGCGGGATCACGTTGATCCGGTAAAACAGATCCTCACGAAACTCCCCGGCCTCGACACGGGCGGCCAGGTCCTTGTGGGTAGCGCTGAGGATGCGCACGTCGATGTGCTGTTCCGCTGCCGCCCCCACCGGGCGCACCGCCTTCTCCTGAATGGCCCGCAGCAGCTTGACCTGCATCTCCAACGGCAGATCCGCCACCTCGTCGAGAAACAGGGTGCCACCGTTGGCGGCCTGGAACAGCCCCTCCTTGTCGCTATAGGCACCGGTAAAGCTGCCGCGCTTATGGCCAAACAGCTCGCTCTCCATCAGATCGGCGGGGATCGCGCCGCAGTTGACCCCAATAAACGGCTGATCCGCCCGCGGTCCCTGAGCGTGGATCATCCGTGCCACCAACTCCTTGCCGGTGCCGGACTCGCCGCTGATATAGACCGGTGCCTGGCTACGCGCCAGCTTGCGCGTCATCTGCCGTACCCCCTCCATCGCGGCGGAGGCACCGAGCAGGGTCAGCCCTTGCTCGGCCCCCTGAGCTTCGCCGTCGCTGCGCTCCCCCAAACGCAGGGCCGAGGCCACCAGGTCGCGCAGGGTCTGCAGCTCCACCGGCTTGTTGAGGAAGTCGAAGGCACCGGCCTTGAGGGCCTCAATGGCCGAGCTCATATTGCCATGGGCGGTGATCATCGCCACCGGCACACAGGGGTGGCAGCTCTGGATATGGCGAATGAGATCCATCCCGTTGCCATCGGGCAAGCGCATATCGGTCAGGCACAGATCATAGCTGTGCGAGGCCAGCAGGGTGGTGGCCTCCTGCACCGTCTCCGCCTCATCACAGGCCAACTGCATACGCGAGAGGGTCAGGGCCAGCAGTTCGCGGATATCCGGTTCATCATCAACAATCAATACTCTGTGTCGTGTTTCTGTCTTGCTCATTAGCTCTCATCCATGGCCTGGGTGGAGAAGATCAGGCGAAAGCGGCTGCTGCCTTTCTCATCGGGTTCATATCGTAACTGCGCCTGGTTACACTCTGCCAGCTCGCGGGCCAGATACAAGCCCAGCCCGGTGCCCTTGCGTTGATTGGTGAAGAAGGGCTCAAAGATATTATCGTGATCCTCCGTTGCAACGCCGGGGCCATTGTCCAGTACGTCGCTATAGCCACGCCCGTCGTCCAGATAACCACAGTGCAGGCGCACCATATAGCGCCCTTCATTCGCTACCCCGTGGCGCAGGCCGTTTTCGCACAGATTGCTCATGATCTGGTGTAAATGGTTGGGATCAAACCAGGCCTGAAGATCGGTCGGCACGGTATCCAGGCGGATCAAGGTCTCCGCCTCGGGGTGGACGTGACTAAACTCCATCAAAAAACGCAACATCCACTCAGCAAGGGACAGCATGCTCGCCTGGGTCTGATCGCGTCGGCCCAATTGCAGCACGTTCTCCACGATAGAGTTTATCCGCTGCGATTGCTCGGCGATGATCTCCGTCAGGCGTTTGTCATGGCTGTCCAGCCCCGGTGATTCCGCCAGCAGTGCACCCGCATGGCTGATCGCCCCCAGGGGATTACGGATCTCGTGGGCGATACTCGCGGTCAGCCGTCCCAGCGAGGCCAGCTTGAGTTGCTGCGCCTGCTGGGTGGTCGCCGCCGCATCATCGATAAACAATAGCGCCCCTTTACCATCACCGATCAGGATATACTGCAGCAGCAGCGGATAGGGGCTACGGGGCAATTCCAGGCGCTGGCGCTGCTCCCCCTGGAAGCTGCGCCACTGCGCCAACTGCTCCGCCAGGCCCTCACCGTAGTCGCGCAAGGGGGCATTGGGCGGCAGGGTAGGTTTGCCCAACAGACGCCAGGCGGCACTATTGATCAGCCGCACCCGCCCATCGGGCCCCACCACCATCACCCCGGTCTCCATCTGCTGGATCACGTACTCGGTCAGTTGGGCCATATTGGCCAGGTCGACCCCGCGCTGGCGGGCCAGGGCCTCGCTCTCGCGCGCACGACGGGCCAGCACATGGGCCAGCAGCGCGGTAGCAAAAAGGGTGAAGCCCAGCATCCCAGCCAGCGGATAGTTCACCTGACCACTCAGCCCCGCCCAGTCGCTATAGAGCTGTTCGGCCAGGATCGCCAGGGTGGCCAGCGCCGCATAGAGGCCCGAGATCCTTCCGGCCGCAAGCATGCTGCCATTGGCGATGCTCACCACCAACAGCATCCCCACCCCGCTGGCGGCTCCGCCGCTGGCGTGCATGAGCAAGACGATGAAAACAATATCTGCCAGCATATGGCTGGAGAGCTGGATAAGGAAGCTCGGGCGGCGTAACCACAGCGGATACATCGCCAACAGGCTGAAGGCCAGATAGCCTAGCGAAGCATGATAGAACAGTTCGTGGGAGGTACTGCCCAGGGGGGCTGGCAAGTGCCCCAGGTGGATCAGGATCACCAATAGCGCGGCGATAAAAAAGCGGTAAAGGTCGAGAAAGCGCAGCGGGCGCCAGGATGGTACGGGCGCCTCAGGATGACTGGCAGACTTGCCCGGAAAGATCATTCCTGCCGACGACCACCCTGCTCACGGTGCTCCTCGCTGCAGAAGTAGCGCCCCTCCTGCTCCAGCGCCTCGTTGGCGGGGATATGGATGCCGCAGAAATCACAGCGCACCATATCGGTGGAGAGGCGCTCCTTGCCTGGTCGCTGGCCAACCCGAGGCCTGGCAAAGGCGCCACGGATCATGCGGTAGACCAGCCAGGCCAGCAGGGCAATAATCAGAACACGAATCAGATTCATGGTACAGACCAGGTGAGTTAGGCGATAGCCATTGTAGCCGCAGTCGCCAGCGGGGGACAAATAAGGCCGTGATTAAGTAGCAAGATAAAAGCAGGAACAGGGCTCGCTTTCAGCTGGTACCTTTCAGCTTGTCACGGCCTCTATCTCGCGGGCAGACATCCCCATAACGCAAAAAAGCCGGTCGAAGACCGGCTTTTTTGATACCACAGCGAATGAGCTTAGGCCATGTCGCGAACGCGGGCGTTCAGACGGCTCTTGTAGCGTGCGGCAGTGTTCTTGTGCAGATAGCCTTTGGTCACACTGCTGTCGATGCTGGGCATCGCTGCGCGGAAGGCGCCTTGTGCGGCTTCCTTGTCACCGGACTGTACCGCCTTGAGCACACCCTTCATCGAGGTACGCAGACGTGAACGGGCAGAGGCATTGTGCGTGCGGCGCTTGTCGGCCTGACGTGCGCGCTTTCTGGCTTGTGCTGAGTTGGCCAAGGTGTTTCTCCCAAAAATTCGAAGCTGGCATAAAGTTGCAAGGCCGCGTATTTTGCGACGTAATGGATGTTGTGTCAATGCCTGTATGGAGAGATTTTATCCCCGCCAGGAAAAGGCAGACTCCGATATGAGCCATCTGGCCCAAAACGCGGGTTTCTCTCTCTCCAGGCACCGTTGATACGTTATCATGGGCAGATTCCCCTAACCCTGTCCACACTACGCAACACAGGTATCCTCCAGCGATGACGCGCGCCCTACTCCGCTCCACCGCCACCGTCAGCGGCTTTACCTTCCTCTCGCGCATCCTGGGCTTTGTGCGTGATGTGGTGATCGCACGCCTGTTTGGCGCTGGCGCCGGCACCGATGCCTTCTTCGTCGCCTTCAAGATCCCCAACTTCCTGCGCCGCCTGTTTGCCGAGGGGGCCTTTGCCCAGGCCTTTGTGCCGGTACTGTCCGAATACAAGACCCGACGCAGCCAGGCCGAGGTGCGCCTGCTGATCGGCGCGGTCAGTGGCACCCTGGGGCTGATCCTGCTGCTGATCACCATCCTGGCGATCTTCGGCTCACGCGCCCTGGTGGCCGTCTTTGCCCCCGGTTTTATCGGCGATGCGGAAAAATTCGCCCTCACCGCCGAGATGCTGCGCCTCACCTTCCCCTATCTATTGTTCATCTCGCTCACCGCCCTGTGCGGCGGGGTGCTCAACAGCTACGGGCGCTTTGCGGTTCCGGCCCTCACCCCGATCCTGCTCAACCTCTCACTCATCGGCGCGGCATTGTGGCTGGCACCGCTGTTCGAGGTCTCGGTGGTCGGTCTGGCCTGGGGGGTATTGATCGCCGGGGTCGCCCAGCTGTTGTTCCAACTGCCCTTTCTCTATCGCATGGGCCTCCTCGCCTGGCCCCGCTGGGCCTGGCAAGACAGCGGGGTGCAGCGCATCCTCAAGCTGATGCTACCGGCCATCTTCGGCTCCTCGGTGGCGCAGATCAATCTGCTGTTCGACACCATCATCGCCTCCTTCCTGGTCACCGGCAGTGTCACCTGGCTGTACTATTCGGATCGCATGGTGGAGTTCCCGCTGGGGGTGTTTGGCATCGCCCTGGCCACGGTGATCCTCCCCAGCCTTTCCCAACGCCACGCCGAGGCCGACCCGCAGGCCTTCAGCCGCACCCTCGACTGGGCGCTGCGCTGGGTGATGTTGATCGGCCTGCCCGCCGCCGTCGGGCTGATCGCGCTGGCAGCCCCGGTGCTCACCACCCTGTTCCAGTACGGCGAATTTACTGGCGAAGATGTTCACATGGCCAGCCTCAGCCTGATGGCCTACAGCCTGGGGCTGCTGGGCTTTATGCTGGTCAAGATCCTCGCCCCCGGCTTCTTCGCCCGTCAGGACACCCGCACCCCGGTACGCTTCGGGATCTACGCGGTGGGTGCCAACATGGCCTTTAATGTCCTGTTCGTGGTGCCCATGGTGTGGCTCGGCATCGCCGGCCCCCACGCCGGGCTGGCGCTGGCCACCACCCTGGCCGCCTTCACCAACGCCGCCCTGCTGTTTACCCGCCTGCGCCGCGACAAGGTATACCAACCCGAACCGGGCTGGGCCCGCTTCGCCCTGCAACTGCTACTGGCCACCGGGGCCATGCTCACCCTGCTGCTCTGGCTCAGCCCACCGCTAGAGCAATGGCTGGCATGGGCTGCCAGCCAGCGCGCCTTGCGCCTCACCCTGCTGATCGGCGCCGGGGCATTAATCTACGGGGTCTCGCTATTATTGCTGGGGGTAAAGCCGAGGATGTTACTGGGTAATAGATGATGGGCGCGCCCTGTGCAGAGAGAAAGGCGTTTTTCGAGGTATGGTGCCGCTGAGAGGAGTCGACAAATCGTTTAGGGACTTCGATTTGGACGCGCTTTAGCGCGCCCGCAGGGTGCGGCACAGGGATGTGCCGCATCCACCAGGTTCGACTCCTCTGAGGATCCCCTTGAAAAGTAACGGGGGGAGATCTCAAGGAAAAAGATTTTGCGAGGTATGGTGCCGCTGAGAGGAGTCGAACCTCCGACCTACTGATTACGAATCAGTTGCTCTACCGACTGAGCTACAGCGGCCAAAGGGCGATTATAGCGCGCTGGCATGACAAAATGTAGCGACAACCGTTAAAAGGCGTAACGCAGCCCCAGGCCGAAACTGTGGCCGTTACTCAGGCTATCGCTCCGCTCGCTGGCGCGAAGGGCGTCGTTATCAAGGGAGAGGGACTGCTGGCGCATCAGCTCATGGGTGTAGGCCATCTCCAGGCTGAGGCGGTTACTGCTGCGATAGGCGGCACCAAGGGCCAGGCTGGTGCTGTCGCGGTGCTGGCTGCTGGAGAGCCCTTCGCTAAAGCGTAGACCACCACGCACAGTCCATTGCGGATCGAAGCGATATTCGCTGCCAAGCATCAGCGCCCAGCTGTCGCGGTAGTCGTCCGCAAGGTGGGTCGTCTCGTCGTCGGAGTCATTGAGGTCTAGCTCGTTCCAGGCAAAGCGGGTGTACTGGCCGAGCAAGGTCCAACGCTGGGCAGCTTGGTGGGTGAAGCCAAGCGAGGTGCTGCTACCTAGCTGTCCGTCGTGCCAGAACAGTGGGGAGTCACTCCCCTTGCCCATGGCTTGCAGGGAACTTCCAGCCAGTGAGCGATACTGCCAATCGAGGCTGGTCTGTGCGCTCAAGGAGTAGCGCATGCCCAGGTTGAGTCCATGCTGCCAGCTCTCTTCTCTCCCCTGCGGGGCCATCGCAGTGGCGCTGTCTGGCCGTTCGCTATCCAGGGCGCGGGGCTTGTATTGTTCGCGCGGCTGGGCCTGCTGCAGATCCATGCCCGCCTGCACAGAGAGCTCCGGGGTAAACTGCCAGCCCAGGGCAGAGTTCAGGTTGGTAAGCTCCCACTCACCTGAATCACCTCCCAGGCTGGAGAGCCGCGCCCGGTACAGTTCCCCATCCAGCGGAGTGGACAGGTTAAAACCGAGCCAAAGATCCTCACTCAGGGACTGGCTGAGACTCACCCCAGCACCGGGCTTATCCGGCCACCACTCCTCGGCCTGAACACCCGGCACAAGCAGTACGGCACACAGGCTCACCGCAATTAGCGGGGAGCGAAGGCGGGCGCTTTTCATGCTGCTGGCTTTGGGCATCTTGGTCTCTCTGGATGAAGTCCTGCCTCTTAAAATGGAGGCCTGTTTGTAATTCTGGCACACTGGCGGTAAAAAGAACATCTTAGCCCATGTTAAATTTATACTTTGGGCATCCCTTCTCAACCTGGTAATAACCCTGAAATATATGAAGAAATTTGCCGAAGTCCTCGACAACCTTCCCCCAGTAGATCATCTGCAGGCCATCGAACTCTACCGTGCAGAGCAGCACCTGGACAGCATTCCAAACCAGCCGGGTAAGCGGGGCTCACTCGCGGTCTACCATGCCCTGCTGCAGCGTTTTGGCCAGCTGGATGCCGAGGCGGCCCGTGCCGGTCTGGCGTTATTCGCCGAACATGCACAGGACGCTGAACGGCATCCAGGTAAACACCCGAATATCGATCGACTGCAGCAGGTCATCGCACAAGATGACTGCCTGCAGCTGCGCCCCATCGCCCAGACAGGAGAACAGGCATGAATGATCATATCGTCGTTATAGGCACCGGTGAGATGTCCGGTGTATTCACCCGCGGCCTACTCAAGCTCGGCCACCCGGTGATCCCGGTCAAACGCAACAGCGACATGGAGAAAATGGCTGCCGCACTGAGCCTGCCGGTGATGGTGATGGTGGCCGTGGGCGAGGCCGATCTGCACCCGGTATTGGAGAAGATCCCCAGCGCCTGGCAGGATCGCCTGGTGCTGCTGCAAAACGAGCTGCTGCCACGCGACTGGCACGCCCACGGACTGCTCAATCCCACCGTGATCTCGGTGTGGTTTGAGAAAAAGAAGGGACAGGACTATAAGGTGTTGGTCCCCTCACCGGTATTCGGTCCCCATGCCAAGCTGATCGAGCGCTCCCTGGAGGCCCTGGAGATCCCCTGCTGGGAGCTCAGTGGCATCGATGAACTGGAATTCGAGCTGGTGCGCAAAAACGTCTACATCCTCACCACCAACATCAGCGGCCTGGAGCTACCCAAGGGCACCAATGTGGACACCCTCTGGCAGCAGCACCGTGAACTGGCGCTGGAGATCGCCCACGAGGTGATGGATATCCAGTGCAAACTGATCGGGCGCGAACTGGATCGCGATCGGCTCATCGCCGGGATGGAAGAGGGGATCCTCGGCGATCCGGCCCATATCTGCACCGGGCGCTCTGCCCCGGCACGGCTAAAACGCAACCTCGGATTCGCCGACGAGCATCAACTCCCGGCCCCCCGTATGCGCGAGATCGCCGCCAAGCTGGGCTAGCCCGAAAATGCCCCGGCCCACGCCGGGGCATTCCCTACTCCCCACTCCTCACCAACCCCCTCTCCAGGCTCTCCCACTCGCCCTCGTTTCCCGGCAAACCAAAGCGTAGCGCTGCCGGAGCATCAAAACGACGCAACAGGATCCCCTGTCGCGCCATCGCCTCGTGGATAACGTCGGCTCGCTCGGTGGGGCAGTATTGAAACAGTGCGGTAGCTCCGCTGGGCGGAAGATGATGTTCAACCAATAACCTTGCCAGGCGCGCCGAGGCTTCGGCCAGCTCCT
>SLDE01000135.1 GCA_007125455.1 Ectothiorhodospiraceae bacterium | reverse complement strand
ACCGACAGACCGGCGTTGATGGCCGGGCGGATACCTGAGTTAAACAGGTCGGTTTCGAGGAAGATCTGACCATCGGTGATGGAGATAACGTTGGTCGGTACGAAGGCAGAAACGTCACCCGCCTGGGTCTCGATAATTGGCAGGGCGGTCAGGGAGCCAGTCTTGCCCTTTACCTCGCCATCGGTCATCTTCTCTACCCAGTCTTCGTTTACACGCGCAGCACGCTCAAGCAAACGGGAGTGCAGGTAGAATACGTCACCAGGGTAGGCTTCACGGCCCGGAGGACGACGCAGCAGCAGGGATACCTGACGGTAGGCCCAGGCTTGCTTGGTCAAGTCATCATAGACGATCAGCGCATCTTCGCCCTTGTCACGGAAGTACTCACCCATCGCGCAACCGGAGTAGGGAGCGATGTACTGCAGAGCAGCAGAATCGGAGGCCGTAGCGGCGACGATGATGGTGTGTTCCAGTGCGCCGTGCTCTTCGAGCTTGCGTACCACGTTGGCGATAGAGGAGGCCTTCTGGCCAACCGCAACGTAGATACACTTAACGCCGTTACCCTTCTGATTGATGATGGCATCGATCGCCACAGCGGTCTTACCGGTCTGGCGGTCACCGATGATCAGCTCACGCTGGCCACGACCGATCGGCACCATGGCATCGACGGACTTCAGGCCGGTCTGCATTGGCTGGTCAACCGACTTACGCCACAGTACGCCAGGCGCGATCTTTTCGATCGGGGTGTTGCTGGTCGCCTCGATTGGGCCCTTGCCATCGATCGGGTTACCCAGGGAGTCGACCACGCGACCAAGCAGGGCTTCGCCCGCCGGTACTTCCATGATGCGACCGGTGCAGGTGACCTTATCGCCTTCGGAGATGTGCTCGTAGGGGCCAAGGATAACCGCACCTACTGAGTCACGCTCAAGGTTGAGCGCCATCCCGAAGGTGTTGTTGGGAAATTCAAGCATTTCGCCGGACATGACGTCAGCGAGGCCGTGGATGCGAGCGATACCGTCGGTCAGACTGACCACGGTGCCCTCGGTACGGGCCTCGGTGACTGAGTCAAAGCCGGAGATGCGCTTTTTGATCAGTTCACTGATTTCAGATGGATTCAATTGCTGCATGTTTGTGTCCTCTAACAGGTCGGGTTCAGTGCGTCATCGCATGGGCAAGCTTGCTGAGCTTGCCGGTGACTGAACCATCAATGACCACATCTCCAGCACGAATGACTGCGCCACCCACGATGGTCTCGTCAATGGAGCATTCAAGGGTGACCTCGCGGCCCAGACGCTTACTCAGTGCCTTGGCGATGTTATCCTGCTGCGCCTTGTTCAACTTGACGGCAGAGATAACCTCGGCGACGACGGTACCTTCCACGTTGGCGCGTTCTGCCTCGTAGAGGTCAGCGACCTCCGGCAATACGGCCAGGCGGTCGTTGCTGGCAAGCACACGGATCATGTTCTTGCCATCGTCGTCGAGCTTGTCGCCACAGACCTCGATGAAGAGCTGGGCGATCTGCTCACTCTCATAGCGTGGGCTGTCGATCAGGGTGATCATGTCGGCATCGGCGGCCACGGCAGCTGCGAACTGCAGCATCTCGGACCATTTCGCCAGATCACCTTTTTCCTGTGCCAGAGCAAAAATGGCCTGCGCGTAGGGGCGTGCGATCGTTGTATTTTCAGCCATATCTTATGACCTAAATCTGCGTAACGAGGTCGTTGAGCAGTTCGTCGTGGGCCTTGGCGTCGATTTCACGCTTCAGCACCTTGCCGGCACCGGCCACGGCGATGGAAACCACCTGTCCACGCAATTGTTCACGTGCACGGTTAACTTCCTGCTCGATCTCCGCATTGGCGGCGGCGACGATACGCTCGCCTTCCACCCGTGCGGTGCTCTTGGACTCGTCTACGATCTCGTTGGCACGCTTCTGCGCCTGATTGATGATAGCGGCGGCCTCTTGCTTGGCCTGCGCAATCACTTCAGCAGCACGCTGCTCTGCCAGTTCCTGCTCGTGCTTACCGCGCTCGGCGGCGGCCAGGCCATCGGCAATCTTCTTCTTACGCTCTTCGAGTGCAGCGATGATCGGTGGCCACACGAATTTCATGCAGAACCACACGAACACGAAGAAAGCGATGGCTTGCCCTAATAGCGTCGCATTAATATTCATGCCTGTACCTCGCGATTAAAGGCTGTAAACCTAAGGTTGAAACAACATTCACCCGGTTTGTTTAGCCAGCCAGCGCGAACAGTACGTACATGGAGATACCAACGGAGATCATTGGTACCGCATCAACCAGACCCATAACAACGAAGAAGTTGGTACGCAGCAGGGGGATCAGTTCAGGCTGACGAGCGGCGCCTTCGAGGAAGCGGCTACCCAGCAGGCCTACGCCGATTGCAGCGCCGATTGCGCCCAGACCCATCATCAGTGCAGCGGCCATAACCAACAGTGCTTGTTCCATTTCAGTCTCCTGTATCTTTCAAAGGTAGTTAAAAACTAAGGGTTAAAGGTAAAACGAAATCAGTGGTGTTCCTGATGCGCCATGTCCATGTAGACGATGGTCAGGGTCATGAAGATGAACGCCTGCAGGGTGACAACCAGTAAGTGGAAGATTGCCCAGCCCAGCTGCAACAGACCGGCAAAGGCACCCAGCAACAGGCCTGCCCCATACATCGCGGCGATAAGGATAAAGATGATCTCACCGGCGTACATGTTACCGAACAAACGCAGTGCCAGTGAGACAGGCTTGGCGATCAGGCCAACACCTTCCAGCACGAGGTTGACCGGGAACATCCATTTGGGGAAGGGCTGGAAGGCCAGCTCGGCACCGAAGCCACCTGGGCCCTTGATCTTGATGCTGTAGTAGATCATCAGCGCGAACACGCCCAGCGCCATACCGAAGGTGGCATTCGGGTCGGTGGTGGGTACGATCTTGGTATAGGGCAGCCCCATCAGACCGGCCAGGCCCGGGATCATGTCCACCGGCAGCAACTTGATGGCGTTCATCAGGAAGATCCAGACGAATACCGTCAGCGCCAGTGGGGCGACCAGGTCATTCTTGGCCGTAAAGGAGCCCCGCACACTGGTATCGACGAACTCCACCACTGATTCGATGAAGTTCTGCCAGCCGCTGGGGACATCGGAGTTGGCGGTCTTGGCTACGACGCGGAACATCAGCAGGAATGCGATGCCCAGCAGCACAGAGAAGAACATGGTGTCCAGATGTATGGCCCAAAAGCCCATCTGTGCCACCTGTTCGTTGTTCTGTGCTACGCCCCAGGTACCGTCGGGGAGTTTGCCGTAGGTGAGGTTGGTAAGGTGATGTTGAATGTAATACGAAGTTGTCAGCGTCTCGCTAGCCATGTCGTCGTCTTCTCAATCCAGATTCCAGAAACCATCGAATCACCATCGACACATGGCCGATGATAAACCCGCTAATCAGTGGCAGAGCGGCTAATTGTAGCGCTCCAATGCCTGCGGCAAACAGTGCTACGGTAACCACATAACGCTCGATGGTGCAGCGGTAGAGGTAACGCAGATTACTGCCTGCCTCGCGTCCGGCAATGCGGTCGGCGCGTTTAAGCTGCCAGACCTGCATCAGGTTGTTGACTATGACTATCAGGCTGCCGAATACGGCAGCGGCGGCGGCAGTCAGGTCGAGGAGTAGACCAAACGCCAGTGCATGTGCGGCGATTATCGCTGCCTGGCCAATGAGAATCTTCGTTTTGGCCCGGCGCTGTGCCGCTTTGTAGTTCATTCGATCTGCCTGGCTGTTGACTGCCGTCAGGTTATTACCCCAGCGGCGCGAGAGTATAGCCTTCTGGGTATCCAGCGTCAATGATGCTTGGATAAATTGGGCTTATGTGAGCATTGGATGATATACCACGGGCAAGCATACTACCTTGCCCCCTTGCGGCTCATTTAATATGCGCCAGAATCCCGTCCAGCTCGTCCAGGCTGTTGTAGGCGATCACCAGCTTACCCTTGCCCTTGTTCCCCTGCTGGATTGCCACCTTGGCACCGATCCGTTCGCTCAACTCGGTGGTAAGCCTTTCGACATCCGGGTCGGGGCGCTTTTCCGGTTTATTCTCACCGGCCTTCTGTTCGATGGTGCGTTTAACCAGTTTTTCGGTCTCGCGCACGGATAGCCCCTTGCCCACCACCTGGCGTGCCAGCATGGCTTGCTGATCCCCTTCAATGGCGAGCAGGGCACGGGCATGACCCATTTCCAGGTCGCCGTTTTCCAGCAGTCGCTTGACCTCGTCGCGCAGCCCCAACAGGCGCAGCAGGTTGGAGACCGAGGCGCGGGAGCGGCCCACTGCATCGGCGGTTTGCTGGTGAGTGAGGCCAAACTCCTCAATCAAACGGTGCAGGGCCATGGCCTCTTCCATCGGATTGAGTTCTTCGCGCTGTATGTTCTCGATCAGCGCCATCGCCATTGCCGCCTGATCGGGCACATCCCTCACCACGGCGGGGATCTCGTGCAGCCCGGCCATCTGTGCGGCGCGCCAGCGACGTTCACCGGCGATGATCTCATAGCGGTTCCCGGCCACCGGGCGCACCACGATGGGCTGGACCACCCCTTGGGCGCGGATCGAGTTAGCCAACTCCTCCAGGGTGTCCGGGTGCATGTCGATACGCGGCTGGTAGACACCCCGTTGCAGGATATCCACCGGCAGGTTCTTCAGCTCGCCATCGGTCTGATGGGCCTCGCCCTCATCGGCGGCCACGCTACCGCTATAACCACTGCCCAGCAAGGCATCCAGACCCTTACCCAATCCTCGTTTCTTCGTCGCCATCGTT
>SLDE01000166.1 GCA_007125455.1 Ectothiorhodospiraceae bacterium | reverse complement strand
GGGTGATCAGCTCCAGGATCCCGCCGATGTCGTCGATGGTGGCCTGGCGGATATCCTCATAACTGCCTCGGCTGATCAGGGTGCCGACGCCGTCTCGGGTGAATAGCTCCTGTAGCAGGGAGCCGTCTTCGTGGCGGTTGATCAGGTGGCCGCGAGGCACCCCGTTGCTACAGGCGTAGATGGTGCTGAACAGGCTGCGACCAATACTTTCCGGCAGCTCGGGCTGGCCCTGCAGGTAGTCCTGTGCCTCGTTCAGGGTGAGTTGGCGCAGCAGGCTTCCATCGGGCTGCTGCAGGCCATCACCGTCGATCAGGTAGATCAGCTTATCGGCCTGGAGCTGGATCGCCGCGGCGGTGGCCACATCCTCGGCGCTGAGGTTGAACACCTCGCCGGTGGGGGAGTACCCCAGTGGTGAGAGCAGTACCAGCGCATTGTGGTCAAGCAGCGCATTGAGCGCCGGGGTGTCGATGTTGCGAACCTCGCCGGTGTGCAGGTAGTCGACCCCTTCGCGGATCCCCAGCGGCTGGGCGGTGACAAAATTACCGGAGGTGACGCGAATATGTGCCCCGGCCATGGGGGAGTTGGCCAGCCCCATGGAAAGCAGTGCCTCGATCTCCACCCGCACCACCCCGGTGGCCTCGATCACGCAGGCCAGCGCATCGGCATCGGTGACACGCAGGCCGTTGAGGTATTGCAGTTCGATGTCGCGCTGCTGTAGACGGCTCTCGATCTGGGGGCGCGCGCCATGCACCAGTACCAGCCTCACCCCCAGGCTGTTGAGCAGCGCCAGGTCGTGTACTAGCCCGGCAAATTGCTCCTCGGCGAGCATCTCGCCACCAAAGGCGACCACGAAGGTGCGTCCACGAAAGGCGTTGATGTAGGGCGATGAGTTGCGAAACCAGCGGACAAAGGTCTGCGGGTCGGTACCGGTATCCATAGGGGTGAGTCCAGCATACTTTGGGGATCAAGCGGGCATTCTATAGTGACTGGGGAAAGGGGTCTATCCCCGCTGGGTGGTGGCGCGGTTTTGCTACACGCTCAGAATAGGCCCAGCCAGTGGTTGTGTTTGCGCAACTGGCGCACAAAGATGCCGTACTCTACCCCGGTGTGTCGTTCCAGCTCCCGAGCTCGTTCCACCACCTTGCGCAGGCGCTTTTTCAGCCGATAGCCGCCACTGGCCAGTACGATGATGTTCTCCTTACCCAGTACAGGCAGTTGCATCACATTGCCGCCAAAGCTCTCGCCCAGGCCACCGATGATGTCCTCGGCGCGGATGGTGTCGCCGCTCCACAGGTTCATGCCGAGGATCCCCTCCGGCTGTAGGCGGGCGTGGCAGGCGTCATAGACGCTCAGCCCTACCACGCTTTGGGCGATGCCGCTGCCGATAAAGGCATCGATCAGGATCACGTCGTAGTCGGCGAAGTGCTCCTCGTCTGCTTCGCGCAGGAAGCGCCCGGCATCGTCGATATGGATCGACAGGCGTGGGTCGTCGTCGGGCAGATGGAAGTGGCTGTGGGCCAGATCACGTACCAGCGGGCGAAACTCGACGACATCGATCTGGCAGTCGGGGAAGTGGTGAAGCAGAAAGCGCGCCAGCGAGCCCCCACCCAGCCCCAGCAGCAAAAAGCGCCGGGTGGTGGCGGGAAACAGGAGCGCGGTGGTCATCGCCCGGGTATAGCTCAGCGCCAGGGCTACCGGATCGTTCAGTAACATGCTGCTCTGTTTAGGCTCCGAGCCGAAGTGCAACGAGCGATAGAGGCCGTCATCCACCACCTCAATGGGGCCGTGCTCGTCCTTCAGGCGGTGGATCAGTTTGCCGTGATATATATTCATCAGCGGATCATAAGCCAGCGGCGGCGTGCTGGGAATGCCGATGGTGTTTTACCTGCTCGGCGCATTTCCGCATAATGGCCCAATGGTTCAGTCCCCGCTTAACGATGATTGGCAGCAAGCCGTCGCCCTGCGTGTTAGCCCCCGTGCGCGCTACGTGCGCCTGCGCATCGATCGGCGCGGTCGTATCGAGTTGGTGATGCCCCGTGGGTTCGATCAGCGCCGGGTATCGGCCATCCTGGAATCCCACCGCCCCTGGGTGGAGCAGACCCTGCGTCGTATGGGGCCGCAAATCCATCAGCCACTGGTTCCGCCTGGCCACATCGAACTGTTGGCCCTCGGCAGCCACTGGCAGGTGGACTACCAGCACCGTGGACGCAATGGCTACCGGGAGCCTACCCAGGGGCGGCTCTCGCTGCGCCAGGACGGGCAGTGGCCGGTTACCCTGCGTCGTTGGCTGGCGTTGCAGGGCAAGCGCCATTTGGTACCGTGGTTGCGCCAGGTCAGTGAGGAGCTTGGCCTGCCCTTTGCGCAGGTGGCGGTGCGTGGACAAAAGACCCGTTGGGGTAGTTGCTCGGCCAAGGGGAATATCAATCTCAACTACGCGCTGTTGTTCCTTCCCCCCGAGCAGGTGCGCTATCTCTTCGTCCATGAGCTGTGCCATACCGTGCACCTCAACCACTCGCCCGCCTTTTGGCGACTGGTGGCGAGTCACTGCCCGGACTACCGCCATCACGACCGCGCCCTGCGCGGGGCCATGGCCCACCTTCCTGCCTGGCTGCACGATTAGCGCCGATGTGGCCCATGGCGTTTGTACCGGCCGAGCGATTTCCCGCTTGCCCTGTGGCCTTGCCACAGGCTATGTTCTCTTTCCTAATTACCGACCGTTCAGGAGCGCCCGATGAAGAACCGCTTTGACCATCCCATGCCCGACGACAAGGGCTATTTTGGCGAGTACGGTGGCAGTTTTGTACCCCCGCAATTGGAATCCGTGCTGGATGAGATCACCGCAGCCTATCTGGCGATCCGCCAGGAGCCTGGTTTTATCGAGGAGCTTTCGCGACTGTATCGCCATTACGTTGGTCGCCCCAGCCCGGTTTTTCATGCGCGTAACCTGTCAGCCAAGTATGGCACCGACATCTATCTCAAGCGCGAGGATCTGAACCACACCGGTGCCCACAAGATCAATCACTGCCTGGGCGAGGCGTTGCTGGCCAAGAAGATGGGCAAGACCAAGCTCATCGCCGAGACCGGGGCCGGCCAGCATGGGGTGGCATTGGCCACTGCGGCGGCGCTGGTGGGGCTGGAGTGTGATATTCACATGGGTGAGGTGGATATCCAGAAAGAGCATCCCAACGTGGTGCGCATGTTGATCCTCGGTGCCAAGGTGATCCCCGCCACCCACGGGCGCAAGACCCTCAAGGAGGCAGTGGACTCAGCCTTCGAGGCCTATCTGCAAGATCCCGTCAACCAGCTCTATGCCATCGGCTCGGTGGTTGGTCCGCACCCCTTCCCGATGATGGTGCGCGATTTTCAGTCCATCGTCGGCAATGAGGCCAAGGAGCAGTTTAAAGAGCTTACCGGCGGCCTGCCCGACAACGTGATTGCCTGCGTCGGTGGTGGCTCCAATGCGATGGGGATCTTCTCGGCCTTCCTGGATGATGAAGCGGTGGCCCTGCATGGGGTGGAGCCTTCCGGGCGCAACGTCGAGGAGGACGGCGAGCATGCCGCGACCCTCACCAAGGGCAGCCCCGGGGTGATGCACGGCTTTAAGTCCTACATGCTGCAGGATGCCGCCGGCGAGCCGATGGAGGTCTACTCGGTGGCCAGTGGACTGGATTACCCCTCGGTGGGGCCGCAGCACAGCTACCTGAAGGACATTGGCCGGGTGCGCTACGCCCACATCAACGACAAAGAGGCCATCGATGCCTTCTTCGAGCTCTCCCGTCTGGAAGGGATCATCCCGGCGATCGAGTCGGCCCACGCAGTGGCCCAGGCGATCAAGCTGGCCCAGGGCGGCGAGCGTGGCAGCATGCTGCTCAATCTCTCCGGTCGTGGGGACAAGGACATCGACTTCGTGGTTGCCAAGTACGGTGCCGACTACGGGGTGACCAACATGCCCTAGCAGGCTGTTGTTGTCGCTCAGGCGAGTGTGAGAGAAGGCAAAATCGGGCGAAAAAGCGCAGTTTACACGTAGTAAATGAGCATTTTGAGCCCGATTTTACCAAATCGCCGGGAGCGATTTGGAACAGCCCGAAGAGCTGGCCCCCTGGGGCAAAGCCCATGGACGGGCTTTGTAACGTCCTATCGCGCCGCAGCCGCTCCTACAGGGTCCGAGGCAGGTGCCGGGTTTGTAGGAGCGGCTCTGCCGCGATAAGCTATCGCTCATCATCGCAACAACAGAACACATCACCGCTTATGGACAAGCTCTCACCACGCTCATCCGCATTACGCAAGGGACGCTACTCCGAGCCAGGGCGGATCTACCACATCACTACCTCAACCCATAAGCGCACCCCCTTGTTTGCGGATTTTTATCTGGCAAGAGCCGTGGTGCGTCAGCTACGCCAGTGCGATACCACAGGATGCTGCTCGACGCTGTGTTACGTATTGATGCCCGACCACTTGCATTGGCTGTTTCAGTTGCAGGACGGCAATCTGGCCGCTTTGGTCGGCCGCCTCAAGGCCAGGGCCGCAAGTGAGGTGAACCACTATCGTGGCTCGCGGGGCGCAGTTGTTTGGCAGCAGGGTTACTACGACCATGCCTTGCGATGTGACGAGGATTTGCGCGAGGTGGCGCGCTATATTGTGGCAAATCCTTTGCGTGCTGGATTAGTCTCCTCTGTCAGGACCTACCCACACTGGGATGCGATTTGGTTGTAGGGATTTTATCGCGGCGTAGCCGCTCCCACCAGGAGTCCGGGGCAGGTGCCAGGTTTGTAGGAGCGGCTCTGCCGCGAAGGGACGCAGAGCAATCGCGGCGCAGCCGC
>SLDE01000004.1 GCA_007125455.1 Ectothiorhodospiraceae bacterium | reverse complement strand
TGGTAGTGCAGGTGGTGTCATAGTGGCCCCGCCCTTGTTTGAATGCTTGTTACGCTGACATGCACACTTTATCCGTGACACCACACTAGTATAGCAGTCCTGGTAGCAGTATGGGGTGATGGCAGGGTGTGCGCCATGGCGTTGTGAGTACTCACTGCGGCCTCGTTGATATATCGGTGGTCATGGCCCGCTCTGTACGGTGGACGATAGAGTAATGATCTGTGTGGGAGCGGCTCCGCCGCGAATCGCAATGTTCATCGCAGCAAAGCCTCTCCCACAGGGTATCTACTCGTCCCCTCTCCCCCAATGGGGGAGAGGGGACAAAGGGGGCGAGCAGTTACCCCTCAGGGTTGAATACTCATGATCAGGGCGCGGGGGCATCTTCGCGCTTGAGCAAGAGCCAGGCGTGGGCGTAGTCGCCGATGTGGCGGTTGTGAGCGTGGTAGTCGGCCCAGTCGCGGTAGTAGCCGCTTAACCAGTCGAGCTGATAGAGGTTGTCATGGAAGGCCCCGCCGGTGTCGGCCATGACGGTGAGGCGGTAGCTGGGCTGGCCGTGTTCGGTGGTCTGTAGCAGCACCACCCGGCCCAGGCCAAGCTGGAAGATATCTCCGGCCACGGTGACCTCCGGGCGGATGGGGATCTTGTAGTCCGCATCCTTGCCATAGCCGAGCACCCCCGGGACTTCCTTGAAGTACCAGTAGCGCTCCTGTTGTTCCGGGCGGATGGTCCTGTCGTAGGCGATGCCGTTGTTGCGGTGCACATTGAAGTAGCGACGCTCGCCCTTTTGCGCGACCACCGCGGTGCCTTGTAGCAGTGCGCCCTCCAGATCGGCGCGGCTTAGCCAGAGCAGTGCCGGGGCGAGCTGTTTTTCCTCCAGTACGCCTTGCAATACGGCCTGTTTGCCGTAGCGGTGGCGGCTTAGTCTCCTGTTGGCATCGGCCTGTGCCAGGCTCAGCCCGACCTCGTCGAAGGGTAGGCCATGCAGGGCGTGGGGGTGGTCGGGGCCTTGTGCCGTGCTGCCCTCGGCCAGGCGTACATAGTACTTGGTGAGCAGGATGCGATCGGCGGGCAGGTTTTGCAGCAGTGGTTTGCCCTCGGCCAGACTGGCCGCCCTGGCCTGGTCTGGAGCCCAGTGCTTCCACTCAAAGGCCTGCTCCAGAAAGGCGGGATCGTTCAGGCGGGCAGCACTCCCGGTATGCTGATCGGCCCGGTGTACTGCACAGAGGTAGTCCAGGGTGGCCTTGATGCGCGGCAGCGGGGTTTCCAGCAGGCCGCCGTGGATCACCGCCGGGTCGTAGTCTGGTCCCTTGTCCAGGTAGCGGCGGGTCTCCTGCGCCACTGCGCATAGTGCTTCGCCATCCACCTGCCACTGACCTGCCGCCGGGGCTGGCCCCGGCCCGAACTGCGGTGCCGCCTGCACACTGCCTGCCATGGATAAAGAAAAAAAGAGGTAAGCGCACAGATGCAAAGGACGCGAAGAGAAAAATGGCTGGGGCATGGTGTCGATTTCCGCTACATATTGGTGAACTTGTCTGTTACGTTTGTGAAAGCATCTCGCGGGCCACCTGTAGCGCGTAGTGCAGGCTGCCGAGTTCGGCCCGACCGGTGCCAGCCAGTTCCAGGGCGGTGCCGTGGTCGACCGAGGTGCGAATAAAGGGTAAGCCGAGGGTGACGTTCACCGCGCGGCCAAAGCCCAGATGTTTGAGTACCGGCAGGCCCTGGTCGTGGTACATCGCCAGTACCGCGTCGGCGTCGGCAAGGCGTGCGGGGACGAAGGCGGTATCGGCGGGTAGCGGGCCGATAAGGTCCATGCCTTCGTTTTGCAGTATCTCCAGCACCGGGTTGATGGTGGTGATCTCTTCACTGCCCAGGTGGCCATCCTCCCCGGCATGGGGATTGAGGCCGCAGATCAGGATACGTGGCTCGCGCAGGCCAAATCGCTGCTGTAGGTCCTGGTGCAGGATGCGGATCACCCGCTCCAGCCGCTCGCGGGTGAGCGCGTCACTGACCTCGGCCAGCGGCAGGTGGGTGGTGGCCAGGGCTACGCGCAGACCGGGGGTGGCGAGCATCATCACGACCTGCTGGCTGCCGCTGCGCGCGGCCAGTAGCTCGGTGTGGCCGGTGAAGGGGATCCCTGCGTCGTTGATCACTCCCTTGTGTACTGGGCCGGTGAGCAGGGCGTCGAATTCACCAGCCAGACAGCCGTCCACCGCCCGCTCCAGGGTGGTGACCACATAGCGCCCGTTGGCGCTGTTCAGCTGTCCGGGCAGGGCGGTCTGGGCCAGTGGTATGGGGAGGTAACACAGCTCGCCGCTGTTGCTCGGGGAGGGGGGCTGCAGCGGATCGAATTCAGACAGGGCAAGGGGCAGGCCGAGCTGCGCGGCGCGCTCGCGCAGCAGTTGAGGGTCGGCGATAGCCACCAGCGCGTCGGGATGGGCCTGCTGGGCCAGTTGGACACACAGGTCTGGGCCGATCCCCGCCGGTTCGCCGGGGGTTATGGCAATTCGTTTGGTCAAGACAGTGCTAACCTCATCAAACTTACGACTCAGAACTCACCTTCGCTCCAGGCGATACTCCACATAGGCCTCGTCGCGCAGGTTGCGCAGCCAGTTTTGCAGCTCTTCCTCGGTCTTGCGCTCGCGCAGGGACTGGAAGGCCTGGTTGCGGCGGGCCTCGTCGGTACTGTCGTGTTCACGCCAGCCCTGTAGTTGCATGATGTGCCAGCCAAACTGGGTGCTGAAGGGCGGGCTGATCTGGCCTTCGTCCAATTCCATCAGGGTGTTACGAAATTCAGCAACGTAGATCTCTGGGTCGGCCCAGCCCAGCTCGCCGCCCCGTGAGGCCGAGCCGGGGTCTTCGGAGTTGGCCCGTGCCAATTCAGCGAAGTCGGCACCACCGAGCAGCCGTTCGCGCAGCCGCTCCAGGCGCAGCCGTGCCTCCTCGTCGGAGACCAGTTCGCTGCTGCGGATCAGGATATGGCGGGCGTTGACCTGGCGTACCATGTGGCGGTCATCGCCGCGGATATCGGCCAGATAGAGCAGGTGAAAGCCGTTGCTGCTGCGGATCGGCTCGCTGACCTCGCCCACCTGCAGGTTGAAGACGGTTTCGGCAAACTGGCTGGGTAGCTGTCCTGCACTGCGCCAGCCCAGATCGCCCCCTTCAAGGGCCTGCTGTCCATCAGAGTAGCTGATCGCCAGGTTGGCAAAGTCGGCACCCTGGCGAACCTGCTGGAAGAGGTCTTCTGCCTTGGCACGGGATTGGGCGATCTGCTCCGGGCTGGCGTCGGTGGGCAGGCTGATCAGGATATGACGCAGCTGGTACTGATTATCCTGTTGCTGTTCACGTTGTCCGGCCAGGAAGCTATCCACCTCGGCGGGGCTGACGTGTACGCGCCGCTCCACCTCGCTCCCGCGGACCTGGCTAATCATCACCTCATTGCGGATCTGCTCGCGAAAGAAGGCGAAGCTGACCCCGTCGGCGGCGAGCGCCTGACGGAGTTGACTGATGGTCAGGCCATTTTCCTGGGCGATGTTGGCGATGATGCTATTGAGCTGTTCATCATCCACGCTGACACCGACCTGTCCGGCCCGTGCCAACTGGAGTTTTTCGATGATCATGCGCTCCAGCAACTGGCGTTCGAGCAGATCACGCGGTGGCAGTTGGGCGCCCTGTTGGCGCAGGGTTTGCAGGAGATCCTGCATGCGCTGGTTGAGTTCGACCCGGGTGATCACATCGTCATCGACCACCGCGACAATGCTGTTGATCTCCTCAATGGCCGCATGAGAGGGGCCTGTCAGGAACAACAGCAGGAGGGGAAGGAAAAAGAGGGTTCGCAATTTATCGGTCATCGTTTTCATCGTGCTGTGGGTTAGTCATAGCCTAGGACATCAGGTCCGACGCTCTGTTCCAGGGTTTGTCCCAGACTGGCCAAGCCTTTGAGCTCCAGGGTGAGCATCAGCGCGTGGTTGAGCGGCTCCGAGGCTGTGTCTCGGCGGGCGCTGGCGACCAGGCGGGCGGTCCAGCAGCAGCTCTCGTACTCCAGTCCGGCGAGGTTGAGCAGGCTTTTTTGCTGCTCCAGATCCCGGTTGTGGTGAGCCAGTATGCGCCATCGGGGGGAAAGAGGCCAGAGTGCGGTCAGATCCGCCTGCCGCTGCTCGTCGGGGCGGTAGTAACGGTAGTTCAGTTGCAGTTGCTGTCCGGGGCGCGGGGCGTAGCGCATGCCGAACTGGCGCTGCTCGCTGTGGCCCTGGTCGGGGTTCCACTGCTCGGTCAGTTGCAGGTTGAGGCTATCCAATGGACTGAGCGCCAATTCGCCGATGATATCGGAGTAGCGGCGAGTCTCTTCCAAGTCTGTACGCAAGCCTACGCGAGGGCTCTCCAGGTAGCGGGCCTGGGCGACACCGATGCGGGCCCGCTCCTTGCCAGTGCTATCCTCCAGCAGGCGGCTGCTGAGGGCCAGGGTGACTTGCTTGGCGTCCCCTTGCCGGTCGGCCCCGCTGAAGCGGTTGTCGCGGAACAGCCCGGCAAAGCTCAGGTCGTTGCGGCGGGTGTCGAAGCGTGGCAACTGCTGCTGTTCCCGATAGGGCACATGCAGGAGGAACAGACGTGGTTCGAGGGTCTGGGTAAAGCCTCTGCCGGCCAGCTCGGCGGAGCGTTCGAAGAATAGACCACTGTCCACGCTGGTGAGCGGCATGGAGCGCACTTCACGGCTCTCGCCCTGCAGGTTGTACTCGGTGTGGCGCCAGGCCAGTGCCGGGGTTAAAAACCAGGCCGCCCCCTGCATTGGCAATGAGATCTGGGGTTTTAGGTCGATGCGTTCGCCGGTGGGCAG
>SLDE01000038.1 GCA_007125455.1 Ectothiorhodospiraceae bacterium | reverse complement strand
GGCATGATACCACTCCCATGCCCCATGGCCACCGTTAAAAGTCGTAGCGCATCCCCACGGCAAACACCCGCCCTCCTTCGGCGCTCCATACCGTATCGGCAACCCCGCCGCGCTTGCTGGTGATGGCGGCGGTCTCTTTCTCCTGGTAATACTCGACGAAGAACTTGAGATCGGCGTTCATCTGGAAATCCACCCCGAGATGGAGAATATTTTCGCCGTAGCCCTCGACATTGGCCACCATTGCCTTGTAAGTGTGTCGGCCACGGGCGTAGCCGACATAGAGGTTGGCGGCGGTGTCACCATCGGCCCCATAGCCCGACTTGAGTTTGCTATCGTGCCGTTCCAGCTTGGCCCCCAGGTAGACAGGGCCCCTCTGGTGGGTCAGTGCCAGACCCCAGATCCGCGCTTCGAACTCACCGCCCGGCTGATCCAGCCCCAGGGCCACTGAACTGTCGCCGAAGGTGTAGCTGGCGGTGGCCTGCAAACGGTTGTCCTCATCGCCGCTGGCCTTGGCAGCACCGTTCTCCTGGCTCCAGCCAGCGGAGAAGGAGAAGCCGTTAAACTCCGGGCTCATATAGGCCACGGTATTGTCGCGGCGGAAGGTGCTGTAGGTGGCAAAGCCGCTGTAATAGCTACTGAACATATCCAGCGGCGCAGCGATGGCATTGTAATAGGGCATCCACATCTGCCCTACCGCCAGGGTGCCGAAATCCCCACGTAGGCCCATCTGGGCGACACGGATATCCTGATCGTGATCAAAGGGGTCCTGCACCGCCTTGTTGGCAAAGTCCAATGGCAGCTCCAACTGGGCGAACAGGGTGGTCTCCCCGCCCATGGCGTGACTGGCGTTTACCCCGAGTCGGGAGTAGGCATCGCGCATACCATGGTAATTCGCCAGCTCATCGGTGTTACCCGGTCGGACCGCCTCCCCCATCAGGCGCACAGAACCGTAGAAATCAAACGTCAATTCAGCACTGGCTAGGCCTGGCGACAGCATTGCCACAACACCCAGCACCCTTCCTTTACTCCAGCGGTGAAAAAAACGCATGGTTCTCGACTCCTTGTGTTGAATGTCCGCCGCAGGATCCCTGTGGGCCGTGCCCGCTCAAAGATTTAGCAGAGCGATAAAGGCCAGGCAAGCAAATTCGTGTGGCCCAGGCTCACTTTTTCACCCGCCGAACCCCCGCCTGTGCCGGGGCCTGCAGCGGGTCGTCCGGCCAGGGGTGTTTGGGATAGCGCCCCTTGAGCTCCTTTTTCACCTCGGCATAGGTGTTTTTCCAAAAGCTGCCCAGGTCGCTGGTGACCTGGATCGGGCGCTGCGCCGGCGAGAGCAGGTGCAGGGTCAGCGCGACCCGGCCAGCGGCGATGCGCGGGGTCTCGGCCAGGCCGAACAGCTCCTGCAGTTTGACCGCCAGCACCGGCGGGCTGGCATCGGGCTGGTATTGCAGGCGTTTGCGTGAGCCGCTGGGTACCAGCAGATGAGTGGGGGCGAGTTCGTCGAGGCGCTGTTGTTGCGGCCAGTCCAGCAGATTGCGCAGGATGCTAGCCAGTGGCAGGCGTGCCAGGTGATCACGGCGGGTGATCCCGACCAGGTATGGGGCCAGCCAATGCGCCAGGTGCTCACTCAGCCAAGCATCGCTAAGATCCGGCCAAGTGGCCTCGGGTTGCCAGTGGCGCAGACAGAGCACCCGCGCCTGCAGTTGGCGTGCCGCCTCGTCCCAGGGCAGGGCCTCCAGCCCAAGGCTGGCTAGCCCCTCCAGCATCGCGTCCACCAGTGCCTGGGGTGCCACCTGCCGCAGCGGGCGCTGGCTGACCGTCACGGCCCCGATGGCGCAACGCTCCACACTCTCCACCGTCTGGCTCTCGCGTTGCCAGCGGGTCTCGGCATGGCAGCGGATGCGCCCAGCCAGATGGGTCTGTAATACTGCCTCATCCAGCTCGCCAGCCAGCCAGATGCGTGCCTCGCTGCCTGCCCCGTCCAGGCTGGCAGGCACCAACCAGGCGGGACGGAATAACTCTGACGGCATCCGTGCACCGCGTCCATTGGCCAGCAGATAGCGCCCCCCGGCCCCGTCACGACGCCGGGCCAGCCGATCCGGGTAGGCCTGCGCCAGCAGCAGACCGCACAAGCCGTGATCAAAGTGGCCATAATGGGCATCAACACCCATCCGACGACGCCACAGCGCTGCATTGCGCTCGATCAGCTTGCAGGCACGCGGGTCGGCATCATAGCGCCGCGCCCCCGCCTCGCCGTCACGGCGCAGGGCCTGCAATGCCTCGATGCGCAGGGCCAGATCCGGGTTCTGCTCGCCGCCCTGGCGGCGGATGGGGTCGCGCTCGCTGAGCAGTGCCGCCAGATCGCAGGCCAGCGCGGGCAACATCCCCAGGCTGTCAGGATGCTGTTGCGCCAGGGCCTGGGCCTGCTCCAGCATGTGGGCCAGGCGCGGGTGCAGCGGCCAGCGCAGCATTCGCGCGCCCATAGCGGTGATCCGTTCGGCCCCATCCAGGGCCTCCAACCGCCGCAACAGTGCCCTGGCCTGGGCCATGGCGGCGACGGGTGGCGGGTCCAGCCAGGTGAGCTGTGCGGCATCGGCCACCCCCCACTGGGCCAACTCCAGCGCCAGCGGGACCAGATCCGCCTCCAGCATCTCGGGGGGATTAAAGGGCAGCAGCCCGCGCTGTACCCCCTCGCCCCATAGCCGGTAACACACCCCCGGTGCCAGACGCCCGGCGCGTCCCGCCCGCTGGGTGGCCGAGGCCTGGGAGACCCGTACCGTCTCCAAGCGGGAAAGGCCGGTATTGGGATCAAAGCGCGCCAGGCGCTGCCAGCCGCTGTCGATCACCACCCGTACCCCCTCGATGGTCAGGCTGGTCTCGGCGATGGCGCTGGCCAATACCACCCGACGTCGTCCCTCGGGATCGGGAGTGATCGCCGCCTGCTGGGCTGCCAGGGGCAGATCCCCATAGAGCGGTGCCACGATGATCCCCGCCAAGTCGGCCAGGCGCTGTTGGCAGCGACGGATCTCGCCGCTGCCCGGCAGAAAGGCGAGGATATCCCCCGTTTCCTCTTGCAGGGCACGGCGTACCGCAAGGCTCACCGCCTCGTCGATACGCTGCTGGGTCGGGGGCGGCTGGTAGCGGATATCCACCGAATAGGCACGGCCCGCGCTGGTCAGGCGCGGGGCATCCAGCAGCGCGGCGATCCGCTCCCCATCCAGGGTGGCCGACATCACCAGCAGGCGCAGATCCTCACGCAGCCCCTGCTGGGCGTCACGACACAGCGCCAGCGCCAGATCGCTGTGCAGGTTGCGCTCGTGAAATTCATCAAAGATCACCAGCCCCACCCCAGCCAGCTCCGGGTCCTGCTGCAGGCGGCGGGTCAGAATACCCTCGGTCACCACCTCGATGCGGGTCTGCGCCGAGACCTTGTTGTCCAGGCGCACCCGATAACCCACCGTCTGCCCCACCGGCTCGCCCAACTGCGCCGCCATATAGCTGGCGGCGGCCTTGGCGGCCAGGCGGCGCGGCTCCAACATCACGATGCGCTGGCCCGCCAGCCAGGGGGCATCCAACAGCGCCAGCGGCACAGTGGTGGTCTTGCCTGCCCCCGGCGGGGCCTCCAACACCAACGCCTGTGCATCGGCGAGGGTCTCGACGAGGGACGACAACAAGGGATGGATGGGCAAATAGGGAGGTTTCATCATTGTGAAGGTTCTACACTTGAGAGTATGTTACACCCAAAGGGAGATTAAAAATAATCGCCCTTGGCAATAAGGCAGGGAATGACGCACATGCTCAATCAACTTGGTCAACACCTCACCCCGTTACGGATCGCTGCACTTTACGCCTTCTTCGCCAGTCTTTGGATCCTCTTTTCCGATAGCCTGCTCGCGCTGCTGGTTGACAACCCTCGACTGCTGGCACAGTTCAGCCTGGTCAAGGGACTGTTCTATGTGGGGATCACCACCCTGTTGCTATGGCTGCTGCTGCAGGTATGGGAGCAACGCGCTGCCCCTACCCACTCCAGCCTTACCCCCGGGGAGGCAAAGCGCCGCCACCTACCCTGGTTAGTATTGCTGACCTTCCTGCTGGTGCCGCTGTTGGGGGTTTCGGTGGTGGTGCTGCACAAACCGGCCATGGAGCAGGAAGCCCAGGCCAGCCTGGAGGCCATTGCCACACTCAAGGCCAAGCATCTCAGTGGTTGGCTGGAGGAGCGGCTGGGGGATGGGCTGGTGTTTGTGGAGAACCAGGTCTTTGCCGATCGGGTGAGCGACTGGCGCGAGGAGGGCGATCCCCGTATCGCCCGCCACCTGGTGGAGCGTATGGAGTCGGTACGCCGTGCCTACGGTGCGCGAGGCTTTGAGTCGGTCTTCCTGGTCGATCCCCTCGGCAAGCCGCTGCTTAATGCCGACTCCCACGCCATCCTGCCGGAGCAGGCCCTAACACTACTGGAGCGGGCCACTGAACAGGGACGAACCCTTTACAGCCCCATCTACCAGGACTATCTCGGCACTTGGCACCTGGACATCATCGTGCCGCTGTTTGACAGCAACGGCCACTCGCCGGGGGCGGTAGTGATGCATGTCGACCCGACGGCCCACCTCTATTCCATACTGGCGGAGTGGCCCGGCACCAGTACCGCCAGCTGCTGCTACCTGTTACAGCGCGAGGGCAGTATGCTGCGCGTGCTCCCGCCCAGCAGGGCACTGGACATCGAACGCACCGAACTGCATCGCCCCCTCCCGGCGGTGCCCATGGGTCCAGGCCGAACAGAGGGTGAACCGCGCATGGGGGCCTGGGCGCAGGTCGGGGAGAGTGACTGGTTCGTGCTGGTTACCAT
>SLDE01000239.1 GCA_007125455.1 Ectothiorhodospiraceae bacterium | reverse complement strand
GCTACCGGCATCCTGCCTTATGTTCAGGACGAACGGTATGTCGCGGGCGCAGGATGCGTAGGAGCGACCTCGCCAAATACCGTCCATCCCTGGACATATGGCTACCGGCATCCTGCCTTATGTTCAGGACGAACGGTATGTCGCGGGCGCAGGATGCGCAGGAGCGACCTCGCCAAATACCGTCCATCCATGGACATATGGCTACCGGCATCCTGCCTCCCGCCAAATACCGTCCATCCATGGACATAAAAACGGGGCCTTGCGGCCCCGTTATTGTTACTGCACTGGCTGCGGCTTACAGGGACTTCTTGCAGAAGTACCAGTCGACACACTCATAGCCTTCGTTCATGCGCGCCTCGGCGGCATCCATATCGGCCGGCGGGGGCACGATGACCTTGTCGCCCGGCTGCCAGCTCTCGGGGGTGGCCACGCCGTGCTGATCCGAGGTCTGCAGTGCCTGCACCAGGCGGATGAACTCGGGGATCGAGCGGCCATTGGTCATCGGGTAGTAGACCATGGCGCGTAGCACCCCTTCCGGGTCGATGATAAAGGTGGCACGCACCGCCGAGGTGTCGGAGGCACCGGGCTGGATCATGCCGTAGGCCTTGGCCACCTGCATGGAGAGGTCCTCGATGATCGGGAAGGGGATCTCCACGCCGAACTTCTCCTTGATGTTGCGCACCCAGGCCACATGCGCGTAGTGGCTGTCGATGGACAGGCCCAGCAGCTCGGTGTTAATGGCCTGAAACTGTTCGTGGGCCTTGGCGAAGGCCATGAACTCGGTGGTGCACACCGGGGTGAAGTCCGCCGGGTGGGAGAACAGCACCAACCACTTGCCCTTGTAGTCTTCCAGGGTCTTCATACCGTGGGTGGTACGCGCCTCGAAGGCCGGGGCCTTTTCGTTTAGGCGGGGCATGGCAGGGGTTTGCTGATTTACGTTTTCCATGATAATCACCTCATTTACTCTGTTTTTGGGGAGTACCGGTCGTCGTTGCGTCCGGCTTGAGATGCATATTAGGAAAAGCTGATTGATTCGTGAAATTGTTTATTTCTATTTCTTTGATTGCCCAAAACGATTACTAATATCCATGTACAGCCGCCCCCGGCGGACTTGGCAGCCATGGCACCGCATGCCGCTTACTGCGCCCCGCGCAGGCGGTCCAGGCGCAGCCGCTCGCGCTCGTCAAACAGCCGCCTGGAACCCAGCCACACCGCCGCCAGGGTGCCAAAGCCGGTGCCGCTGGCGATCAGGAACATCACCAGGATCTGGTATTTGACCGCCTCCATCGGCGGGGTACCAGCGAGGATCTGGCCGGTCATCATCCCCGGCAGGCTGATCACCCCGGCGGCGGCCATGGCGTTGACAATGGGCACCAGGCCCACCCGCATGCTGTCGCGGCGGATGAGCTCGATCGCCTTGCCGGAGGGAAAGCCCAGCATCAGGCGCGCCTCGATGGCCTGGCGTTGCTGCCAGGCGGCGGAGGTGAGCCGGTCCAGCCCCAGGGCGATGCCGTTCATGGTATTACCCAGCACCATCCCCAACAGCGGGATGGCGTACTGCGGGGTGAACCAGGGATCAGGCTGGATCAGCACCGCCAAGGCCAGGACCGTGACCGCGAAGGAGGAGAGGAACATCGACAGGGTGCCCACCCCGAAGCCCCACCAGCCGGCAAAGCGCCGCTCCTGGCGGGCCATCACCTCGCGCCCGGCCAGCAGCAGCATCACCGCCGCCATCAGGGTCACCCAAAAAATGGTGGCATGATCAAACAAGATCTTGAGCACCAGGCCGATCAGGCTGAGCTGCACGGCGGTGCGCAGCGCCGAGATCAGCAGGCGCTTTTCGATCCCAAACTGCATCCGCCAACTGATCGCCGCGAGGATCAATACCAGTACCGAGGCGAGTGCCAGGTCCCAAATCGAGAGTGCGATCACCATTGACCCACCCCCTCATGCAGCTGGCCGTTGCCATCGAAGTGCAGGTGGCGGGTGCCCACCCGTGCCACCTGCTCCGGATCGTGGCTTACCCAGATCACCCCCAGCGCCTGTTCCTGGCGCAGCCGTTCCACCAGCGCCTCCACCCGCGCCACGTTCTTGGCATCCAGACTGGCGGTGGGCTCATCCAGCAGCAACACCCTGGGGCGGTTTTCCAACAGACGCAGCAGGGCCAGGCGCTGGCGCTCGCCGGTAGAGCAACGACTAACATCCCAGTCCATCACACCCTTGTCAAAACCCAGCTCGGCCAGACAGGGCTCATCCAAGCCATTAAAGTGATCGCCCACCCGCTCCAACCACCACTGGCTCTCGGCGGGCAATAGCCCCAGCTGTTTCCGCCAGGCGTGGGCACACATGCTGTGGCAGCTCTTGTCCTCCAGCAACACCTCGCCCTGATGGGGATCAAGATCCGTGATCGCCCGTAACAACAGGGTCTTGCCCGAGCCGCTGGGCCCGGCCAGGGTCAGGCACTCCCCCGCCGCCAGCTCAAGATTGAGCGGACCGACGTGATGGGTGCTAAGCTGCTTGATAGAAAGAAGTGGTGTCACCAGATAGATCCTTAGTCTTTCAACACAGAGGGCACAGAGTACACGGAGATCAATGTTGGAATGGTGCTCTCTACGCCCTGACTGCGGGCACTATGGCAGGCACCCCATCAAGCCTAAGGCCTACTAACTCTGTGTTCTCTGTGAGCTCTGTGTTGAGTTGTTTTCTTTTCCAGGAGCCCATTATGTCAGAACCCACGATTGCGCAGAAGAAACCCTACATCATCGAGCTGGAGGCCGGTGACTACTGGTTTTGCACCTGCGGCAAGAGCCAGAACCAACCCTTTTGTGACGGCAGCCACCAGGGCAGTGCATTTTCCCCGATGAAGTTCACCATTGAAGAAAAGCGCAAGGTGGGCCTGTGCGGCTGCAAGCACAGCAAGAATATGCCCTTCTGCGATGGTAGCCATAAGGATCTCTAGATCAGGGCACAGAAAGCCCTGCGTAGAGGCCACCATCAACCACCCCGCTTTTCCTCTGAGCCCTCGGTGACCTCTGTGGCAAATTTCTTCTCACAAAAAAAGGGCGCCCAAAGGGCGCCCAAACACAACTACCACGAGGAGAGGTGGCACTACTACTTGGATGAGGAGGTGAACTCCGGGTAGGCCTCAAGACCACATTCAGTGAGGTCGACCCCGTTGTACTCTTCCTCTTCAGTGACACGGATGCCCATCACGGTCTTGATGATGAACCAGACCAGCAGGCTGACACCGAATACCCAGGTAAAGATGGTCACGATACCGATCAGCTGGGCAACGATGGTGGCTTCTGGGTTGGTCAGGGTGACCGCGAGCAGACCCCAGATCCCGACCACACCGTGCACAGAGATGGCGCCGACCGGGTCATCGATACGCAGCTTGTCCATGGTAAGGATGGCGAAGACCACGATCAGACCACCCACGCCGCCGATCATGGTGGCAGAGAGCGCGGTGGGGGTCAGTGGCTCTGCAGTGATAGCCACCAGACCGGCCAGGGCACCGTTGAGGGCCATGGTCAGATCCGCCTTGCCAAACATCAGGCGTGAGGCGATGAGGGCAACAATCACACCACCGGCAGCCGCCATGTTGGTGTTAACGAACACCTGAGCCACGTTGTTGGCCGATTCCAGATCGGAGACCTTCAGCTCGGAGCCACCGTTGAAGCCGAACCAGCCCATCCACAGGATGAAGGTACCCAGGGTAGCCAGCGGCATGTTGGCACCGGGGATGGCGTTGATCTCACCGTTCTTGCCGTACTTGCCCTTGCGTGCACCGAGCAACAGCACACCCGCCAGGGCCGCAGCCGCACCGGCCATGTGGACGATGCCGGAACCGGCGAAGTCGGAGAAGCCCAGCTCGTCAAGGAAGCCACCACCCCAGGTCCAGAAGCCCTGTACCGGGTAGATCACCGCCGTCATCACCACCGCAAAGGCGAGGAAGGCCCACAGCTTCATACGCTCGGCAACCGCACCGGAGACGATGGACATCGCCGTGGCGACAAACACCACCTGGAAGAAGAAGTCTGCCATGTCGGAGTAATAGATATCGCCGTCGCTGGCCAACATGCCCTCAACGGTGTTATCACCACCGACCAGGAAGCTCAGTCCGGGAATGACCGAGTTGATCCCATCGCTGTACATAATGTTGTAACCCACCAGCATGTACATAATACAGGCGATGGCAAACAGTGAGATGTTTTTAGTCAGGATCTCGGCGGTGTTTTTGGAGCGCACCATACCGGCCTCAAGCATCGAGAAGCCGGCCGCCATCCACATCACAAACGCGCCTGCGATCAGAAAATAAAAGGTATCCAGGGCGTATTGGACTTCGAGTAATTCGTTCATTGCACTATCCTCCGCATCGGGACTTACAGGGCTTCCGGACCGGTCTCACCGGTTCGAATGCGCACAACCTGTTCCAGGGTGGTGACAAAGATCTTGCCGTCCCCGATCTTGCCGGTGTTGGCCGCCTTGGAGATCGCCTCGATCAGTTGATCCACCACGTCGTCGGCGACCGCCGCCTCCACCCGCACCTTGGGCAGAAAATCCACCACATACTCGGCGCCGCGATACAGCTCGGTATGCCCCTTTTGTCGCCCGAAGCCCTTGACCTCGGTAACGGTAATACCCTGTACGCCCATGTCGGAGAGTGCCTCACGCACATCGTCGAGCTTGAAGGGCTTGATGATTGCAGTAACCATTTTCATCGTCATTACTCCTGCTTGCTTGCCCCTGTAGGGCGTCACTTCCTCCCCATCCCTCCCGACGAGGGAGGGGAAGGAGGTATCGCTATGCGACTATTACACTTAGAAAGACTTGCTCCAGCTCACCGCCACACGGTAGTTGTCGCT
>SLDE01000206.1 GCA_007125455.1 Ectothiorhodospiraceae bacterium | reverse complement strand
CTTGCCCGGATGCTTGCCGGATTGCAGCAGTTCCGGATCCGAAGCCAGCCAGCGGCCGGGCCGGATGCACTGCACGGAACCCAGAACCAGGTTGCCGTTGACCGGCTTGAAAAGGGCCGCTTCCTTCTCCAGTTCTTCCAGGGCATGGGCCACTTTGTGATCTTCCCGGTGGCCCAGGATCTCGACGAAAAAGACATACTCCCACACCCCTTGTCGGGAGGGGCGCGACTCGATGCGGCTCATGGAGATCCCGTGGCGCGAGAGCGGTTCGAGCAGTTGGTGCAGCGCCCCGGCCTTGTTGCGGGTGGAGAGTAACAGTGCCGTCTTGTCTTCGCCACTGGGCGGCACAGGGCTACGGCCCAGGATCAAAAAGCGGGTGGTGTTGTTCGGGTTATCTTCGATGTTGCGCTGCAACAGCGGGACATTGAAACGCTCCGCCGCCGCCAGGCCAGCCACCGCCGCACTATCCTCTTCCACACTGGCAAGGCGCGCTGCCTCGGCATTACTGCTCACGGCAATCCGCTCTGCAGCGGGCAGGTGGGCATCCAGCCACTCGCGGCACTGGGCCAATGACTGGGCGTGGGAGTAGACCCGCTTGACCCCCTCCAGCGAGGGGGCCTTGGCCATCAGGTGCTGGTGGATGCGTAGCGCTACCTCACCGCAAATGCTCAGACTGGTATTTTGCAGCAGATCCAAAGTGAGGTTGACCGAGCCCTCGGTGGAGTTTTCCACCGGCACCACCGCATAATCCGCGCTGCCCGCCTCCACTTCACGGAAGATCTCGTCAAAGGCCATCAGCGGCTCGGCCTTGACCGAGTGGCCGAAGTGCTTGAGCACCGCCTCGTGGGTGAAGGTGCCCTCGGGGCCGAGAAAGGCCACGGTAGTGACCCGTTCCAGCGCCAGACAGGCGGACATGATCTCGCGAAACAAGCGCGCCATCTCATCGGCTGGCAAGGGCCCCTGGTTGCGCTCCTTGACCCGGCGCAATACCTGCGCCTCACGCTCCGGGCGATAGAACACCGCCTCCTCGCCCGCCGCCAGCTTTACCTCAGCGACCTGTTGGGCCAACCCGGCACGTTCATTGATTAAGGTTTGCAGTTGTTCATCCAGCGCATCGATACGCTCACGGATGGCTTGCAGTTGCTGTTCCTGGTTCATCTTGTCTCGAGTTACGGTTAGACGATTTTGCCACAGAGGGCACAGAGATCACTGAGGTCGACGGCCTTCCTACTATATATGAAGGATCTGGCCCGGATATTTAACAAATGGCGCACCCTGCTTGGCTCTTGCTCTCTGTGTACCCTGTGCCCTCTGTGGCGATAAATCAGTTCAATCAATGGCCCTGACTGCCAGCACCCCGTCGATGGCGAGGATCTCGTCGAGCATCGCTTGGGGGACGGGTTTGTCCACATCCACCAGGGTGTAGGCTATCTCGCCACGGGACTTGTTGAGCATGTCGATGATGTTTAGCCCGGCGTGGGCCAGATCGGTGGAGATCTGGCCCAGCATGTTGGGTACGTTGCTATTGACCACGGCCACCCGATAGGCCCCTTCGGTACGCGGCATGACCACCTCGGGGAAGTTGACCGAGTTGACCACATTACCGTTTTCCAGATAGTCACGCAGCTGCTCGGCCACCATGATCGCGCAGTTTTCCTCCGCCTCTATCGTGGAGGCCCCCAGGTGGGGCAAGGTGATCACCCGTGGGTGATCCTTGAGCCGATTGGAGGGGAAGTCGCACACGTAGCTATAGACCTTGCCCGCGTCGATGGCCTCGACCACCGCCTGATCATCCACGATGCCATCCCGGGCAAAGTTGAGGATGATCACCTTGTCCTTCATGAACTTGAGCCGCTCGGCATTGATGATGTGGCGGGTGGCGTCGATCAGCGGTACATGGAAGGTGACAAAGTCGACCTGGGAAAGCAGTTCATCGATGCTGCCTGCCTGGCGCACCGAGGCGTCCAGCTGCCAGGCACCGCGCACGGTGATGCCCGGATCAAAGCCGATCACCTTCATCCCCAGCGCCACCGCCACATTCGCCACCTTGACGCCGATCGCGCCGAGGCCCACCACACCAAGGGTGCGGCCCGGCAGCTCAAAGCCGCCGAACTGTTTCTTGCCTTCTTCCGTCAGCTTGTGGATCTGCTCATCGCTACCGGAGAGCTGGCGGGAAAAGTCCCAGGCCTGGCCGATATTGCGGCAGCCCATCAGCATGCCGGCGATCACCAGCTCCTTCACCGCATTGGCATTGGCACCCGGGGCATTGAACACCGCAATACCGCGCTCGTTCATCTTGTCGAGGGGAATGTTATTGACCCCGGCCCCGGCGCGTCCCACCGCCTTGAGCGTCTCGGGGATGGACATCTCGTGCATCTTGAAAGAACGCACCAGGATCGCATCGGGATGCTGGATCTCCGAAGCGACCTCGTAATGGTCCCGTGGCAGACGCTCCAGCCCCGCCAGAGCAATATTGTTCAGGGTCAATATCTTATACATCGTTCTCCCCCCTTTGGATAAAAGGCTTCAACACAGAGGCCACAGCGATCACAGAGATGAAAAAGCAATGAAGGACACTGGCGTGGAACCGCTGCTTGAACAAATCATTTCACTGCCCGCTCCGTGTTCTCTGTGCTCTCTGTGTTGAGAATCACCCATGGCGTTTTTCGAAGTCGGCCATGAAGGCCACCAGGGTATCGACGCCCGCTTCCGGCATGGCATTGTAGATCGAGGCGCGCATCCCACCCACCGAACGGTGGCCCTTGAGGGTGACCAGGCCGGCTGCCTTGGCCTCTTCGAGGAACACGCTGTCCAGTGCCGCATCGGCCAGGGTGAAGGGGACGTTCATCCAGGAGCGGCATTCAACCGCCACTGGGTTGGCATAGAAGTCGGAGCCGTCGATCGCACCATAGAGCTTGGCAGCCTTGCGCTGGTTGGTCTCGGCCATTTTGTCCAGCCCACCGTTCTGCTTCAACCACTCAAACACCAGCCCGGCCAGATACCAGCTATAGGTAGCTGGGGTGTTATACATGGAGTCGTTGTCGGCGTGGGTCTGGTAGTCGAACATGGTCGGAGTGCCAGCGATGGTCTCGCCGATCAGATCCTCACGCACGATGGCCACGGTCAACCCGGCGGGGCCGATGTTCTTTTGCGCCCCGGCGTAGATCACCCCGAAACGGGAGACATCGATGGGGCGTGACAGGATGGTGGAAGACATATCGGCCACCAGCGGGATATCGCCGGTGTCGGGGATGTAGGGAAACTCCACCCCTTCGATGGTCTCGTTGGG
This sequence comes from Ectothiorhodospiraceae bacterium, assembly GCA_007125455.1. Lineage (GTDB taxonomy): Bacteria > Pseudomonadota > Gammaproteobacteria > Thiohalomonadales > Thiohalomonadaceae > SLDE01. Next base: position 1,629 of record SLDE01000206.1, on the reverse strand, counting down.
GGTGTAATGCACGTAGGCCGCGTCGGCAGAGAGCGCCAGATCCTGCTGGGTCGGGGCGAAGGTGAATTTACCATTCTCAGCGGAGGCATCAAAAATCTTGTTGGCGCTGCAGTAGCGCTTGCCCTCGGCGATGGCCTTCTTGCCCCAGGAGCCGGTAACGATGTAATCGGCAGCGCTTTTGCCACGCAGCAGATTCATCGGCACCATGGCAAACTGACTGGAGGCACCGCCCTGCAGGAACAACACCTTGTAGTTGCTGGGAATGCCCATGACCTCGCGCAGATCGGCCTCGGCCTTCTCGGCGATCGACATATACTCCTTGCCGCGATGGCTCATCTCCATCACCGACATGCCACTGCCATGCCAATCCAGCATCTCGGCCGCTGCACGTTCGATCACCGCCTGCGGCAACATCGCCGGGCCCGCACTAAAGTTGAATACGCGTGTCATGTCGTTCATCCATCCTGCTTGTCAATCTACAAGAAATCTTAACCGCCAAGGTCGCAAAGAACGCTAAGGAAACACTTGCTCATGTAACTCTCGTAGCAAGGGAGGCCCGGGAAGAGCGGGCATCATCCTCATCATTTAACCCAAAACCTTTGCGCCCTTCGCGTCCTTTGCGGTTAATGCCTTTTACTCAGTGCCCTCGGTGTCCTCTGTGGCAAAATCTTCGTCTTCATCCTCGCCGCTGTCGGCGATGCGCTCAAGGCCGATGAGTTTTTCGTTTTTGGTCAGGTTGATCAGCTTCACCCCCTGGGTGTTGCGCCCGACGATGGAGATCTCTTCGACACGGGTACGCACCAGGGTACCGGCGTTGGTGATGAGCATGATCTCGTCGTCGTCCCCGACCAGCACGGCACCAACCACGGCACCATTGCGATCGCTGGACTGGATCGCGATCACGCCCTGGCCGCCGCGTCCGCGCAGGGGATAGGCGTCCATCGCGGTGCGCTTGCCAAAGCCGTTTTCGGTGGCGGTGAGCACATGGTAGCCCGCCTCGACCACGATCAGTGAGATCACCGCTTGGCCTTCACTCAGACGGATCCCGCGCACCCCGCGTGAGACACGGCCCATGGAACGCACATCCTGCTCGTTGAAGCGGATCACCTTACCGCCGCTGGAGAACAACATGATGTCACGTTGGCCATCGGTGATCGCCACGCCGACCAGTTGGTCATCCTCGACCAGGTCGATGGCAATGATGCCGGTGGAACGGGGACGGGAGAAGTCCATCAATGGGGTCTTCTTCACGGTACCGTTGGCGGTGGCCATGAAGATATAGCGCTCTTCCTCAAACTCGCGGATCGGCAGGATGGCGTTGATCCGCTCACCCTCCTCCAGCGGCAGCAGGTTGACGATCGGGCGACCACGGGAGGCACGCCCCGCCTGGGGCAGTTCGTAGACCTTGAGCCAGTAGACCCGGCCCCGGCTGGAGAAGCACAGGATGGTATCGTGGGTGTTGGCCACGAACATCTTGTCGACAAAGTCGGCATCCTTGGTGGCGGTGGCCGACTTGCCGCGTCCGCCGCGCTTCTGGGCGCGATAGTCGTCCAGCGGCTGGGACTTGGCATAGCCTTCATGGGAGAGGGTGACCACCACATCTTCTTCACTGATCAGGTCTTCCAGGGT
>SLDE01000226.1 GCA_007125455.1 Ectothiorhodospiraceae bacterium | reverse complement strand
GGCGCTAGAGGAAACCATTAAGGAGCAGTAAGGAGAAAGACACCCGTGGAAAGTGACAAGCGGCCCCGCCCCTCGCCTGCCGCTTGCCGCTTGCCGCCTGCTATTCGACTTTATACATATGCACATCCCGCTGCGGGAAGGGGATGGAGACACCCTCGGCGTCGAAGGCCTTCTTTACCTTCTCTTGCATATCCCAATAGAAGGGCCACAGATCGGCGGACTTTGTCCAGGCGCGCACGGTCAGATCTACCGAGCTATCGCCCAGGCCACCCACCACGATCAGCGGCGCCGGCTCCTCCAACGCCCGCTCATCCTCCTGGATCAGGCGTCGGCAGATCGCCTTGGCCTTGTCGATGTCATCACCGTAACCGATGCCGAAACTCATATCACAACGGCGGGTTTCGTAGGCGCTGAGATTGGTCAGGCTGGCATTGGAAAGCTCACCATTGGGGATCACGATGCGGCGGTTATCGAAGGTGTTGATGATGGTGTAGAGGATCTGGATCTCCACCACCGAGCCCAGGTGGCCCTGCGCCTCGATCACATCCCCCACCTTGAAGGGCTTGAAGATCAGGATCAGCACCCCGCCAGCAAAATTGGCCAGGCTGCCCTGCAGCGCCAGCCCCACCGCCAGACCGGCGGCACCGATCAGGGCAACAAATGATGTGGTGGCGATCCCAACCATCGAGGCGACCGAGATCAGCAGCAGGATCTTGAGCACCACCCCGATCAGACCACAGAGAAACTTGTTCAGGGTCGGGTCCCTCTGTCCCAGTTTGCTATCCAGCACCCGAACAAAACGGTTGATCAACCACAGCCCCAGCAGCAGGGTAATAACCGCCAGCAGCAGTTTGGGGGCATACTGCATCCCCATCACCACCCCATGCTCCAGTAGCTCGGAGGCGTCATCGCTCAAACCCAACATCTCGTCCATCCTCGTGATCCTCTTTGCCTGTTTTGATCAGGGTAATGCCTATCCACCAGCCTATACAAACGGATTTTGCATTCGCAGTGACTGTGCAGGCACTGTTAACATATACAACCGACCACCACCTGCCACCGCCGTGACCACTACCCCCCAACACCGCCAATTCGAATTATTCGAGCTACCCATCGCTGCATTAGAGTGGTCTGGCGAGGGGCTGCCGCTGATCGCCCTGCATGGCTGGCTGGACAACGCCGCCTCCTTCCTTCCGCTGGCTCCCTGGCTGACAGATCACCATCTGTTGGCCCCGGATCTGATCGGCCACGGCCATTCCGCCCACCTGCCCCCCGCCGCCGGCTACCATTTGGCCGATTATTGCCGTTGGGTGGTCGCCCTCGCCGATACGATGGGCTGGGAGCGCTTTGGCCTCATCGGTCACTCGATGGGCGCTGCCGTGGCGAGCATCACCGCCGCCGCCATCCCCCGGCGCATCAGTGCGTTGGTGCTGATCGACGGCCTCGGGCCGCTCGCCTTCACCCCGGAGCAGGGGATCGCCCGCCTGCAGCAATGCTTTGACGACACCAGCAGTACACGGCCCAAACGCCATTTCCCCGATCTGGCCAGCGCGGTGGCGGTGCGCCAACGTCTTGGCCGCTTCCCCATCGGCACAGCAGCGGCGCAACTACTCACCGAGCGGGGCATGCGCCGCGAGGACGACGGTTACTGCTGGCGCCACGACGAACGGCTGCGCGGCCCCAACACCCACTACTACAGCCCGGAACAGTCTGCCGCAGTCCTGCGCACCATCCGTGCCCCGACCCTGTTCATCCAGGCCAGCACAGGAGCCCTGCAGGGCTGGAGTGCACTGGAATCCCGCCTGGCCTGCATCCACGCACTGGAACAACACACCCTGCCCGGCGGCCACCACCTGCACATGGAGGCCCCGCAGAGCGTTGCCCGGCTGATTAATAGCTTCCTTGCGCGGCAAAGTGCTTGACAGACGCCGCCCCTCCGGTAGAATTGCGCGCCTCAAAGCGGGAATAGCTCAGTTGGTAGAGCACAACCTTGCCAAGGTTGGGGTCGCGAGTTCGAATCTCGTTTCCCGCTCCAAACTCCTGGCCTACGCCTGGCCGACAAAAAAGCCCGCAAGGAGCCTTGCGGGCTTTTTTCATCGACAAAATGTGCCTGCGTTCATCCCTCAACCCATTGGGCGCAAGCAAATAGTGACGATGTCTAACGCACTACGTGCTATTTCTTCTCCAAACGCTCGATCACATGCTCGAGCTTCTGTGCCATCACATCCCAAATGCCCATCGGGCCGTGTTGCAGAATATCCTCCACCTCGCGCGGATCATGACCGCTTTTGAGGGTCGCTACATGCCCTGCCAGCTGTTCACGCTGCTGGGTGACCTCTGCCAAATCCTGGTGAGATTCGGGCGTTGCCCCCTTCTCCCTCGCCTTAGCAAGCAGTTCGTCGATATGCAGTAGGCGGGATTCGTATTCACGGACATGTTGTTCGATCAGTTTATCGGTCTGGCTCATCGCTTTTCCTCGTCGTTGCATCGTGGCGGGAGGAGAATCGTCCCTCCCACCCATAAAGATAGCAAACATTCACCCACCCACCGGGCAGGATTAAAGGTCCATGCGTCGATCCATCAAGCGCAGGCGTCGCTCCACCCCGGCAGGCCCATGCTCCTCGACCACCGTGGTCTGTTCGTTTTCATCTGCCAGTCGGCGCGCGCCACCGTGATCGCTGTGTAACCACTGCCAGTCAACGTGGGCGTTGGTGCTGATCAGCCGTACCGTATGCCAGTCCAGCTCGACCCCATCCAGCGGGCCGTCAACGCGTCGGGCGACGATGTCGGCATTGGCCTCTAGGCCCAGGGTGAGCGGCAGTGAAACCTTGTGCCAACGCGCGCCGCTGGCCTCATGCACCGCAAAGGAAACGTTGTATACCTCACCGGGGCGCAGCGTCTTGCTATCCAGGGGGTTCGGTGCCTCCAGGCTGCGTGTCAAAGTGACCTCCCAGGCCCCATCCTGCCAACGCCCATCCGCCTTGATGGCACCACGACTGCCTTCGGGGCTGCGCAGGAAACGCTGCGGAATCACGTCCCCCTCTTGCCACTGGTGGTTGGGGTCGAAGGGCACGGCGTTGGACTCGGCCAGGAAGTAGGCATCATCCTGGCTGTAACCCCGTGCGGTCAGACGCGCCCAGTCCAGGGCGTGGTGGCCGACCTGCTCCGGATCAAACATCCAGCGTGGGGTCTCGCTCTGCGCGTCCCAGTTGGTGACAAACATCCCCTGGCCATCGGAGCTATGGCGATACTCGAGCACATAGCCGTTGTCGGCATAGCCCAGCGGATTGCTGCGGTGGGCACGCCACTGCCAGAGGTCAAGGAATACCCCATCTGCACGCATCTGCGCCAGTTCGGCCTCCCCCTTCACCTTGTCCCAGTTCACTTCACTGGGATCCTGTACGTCTCGCGACTGGGGCAGAAACTTACGCACATCACTGCGGCCCAGGGTCTCCCCCAGCCAGGAATGGGCGCGCACCTGCTCGGCGGGGATCGGATCGGCCAGCGAACGCATCCCCTGATGCACCGTCATGAAACCACCAAAACGATCGAAGCCTTCGACCGAACCATCGTCCAGCATCATGGAGATACGATCTTCATACAAGCGATAGGGATCTTCGCCTGGCTCACCACTACCGTAACGGACCCAGCGCCCATCCTCATAGCGCAGCACCTGGTGGTACCAGCTCGGCTCATCATTTTCATAGCGATAGCGGATCTGGATCTGCTCATCATTGAACACCGCCGCCACCTGCAACTCCGGCAACGGCCCCACCTCAAAGCCACGCTTGCAACCACTTAGCAAGACAGTTGCGCTCACCGCCGCCACACCGATGCCAAGTAGAACTTTGCCAGAAAAAAGCCTTTCAACCCGCATGGTTACCCTCCACAATAAATTTAGTGGCAGGGATTGTAGCGGGTGTGTGCCGCGGCGTTAAGCGTTGTGGGCTGTACTGGCGCGATTAGGGCTTCACCCGAGGGCTCACCTACCCGTTGCTGGCGGCCAGCTAGCACCTAAAAGCGGCGTGAGAAGGTGAATTTGTGACCGATCTCGCTCCCTTCAGGCACCACCTCGATCTCAAAGTGGGTGCTCTCGTTTTGCGTTATCGAAAAACTCCCCAGATAGTAGACGTGGCCATCATCCTCGACCTCTCTGAGCCTTGCGCTACTGACCCTGCCGAGCATACTGCGGGTGCGCACCCGAACAGCGGCCCTGACAGGAAGTTCCTCACCATCGAGCTGCATCTGTCTGGCCGCAACGGTGATCACCCCGAGATTGGGGGATTGCCGGATCTTCAGTGCCTTGGCCATCTCGGCCTGTAAAAAACGACTGGGGTAGACACTGTAATTGACGGTGTAGTCACCGAATGTCACCTCATAGGGTGTGTCCGCGACGAAGGGGCTGTCTGCGACAGCATTCGGCAGATAAAGAAAAAGACCGGCCAATAACCACATAACCACGAATGCTGTTTTCATAACGCCACCTCCTGCCTGCACCTTGAATGCACACTCCTGTTGCACTAAGCCATCCCAGCGCATCGACAGGAGGCGTGCCACACTTCCCAGAACGGTTCTGTGTACTACGATCGTTCGAACCGTTAACGCTAAGTGTAGAAGAGCGCACACCTTACGCAAGGCAGGCCAATGCAGTCATAAACTGTATTAGCAGCGCGCCACAAAGACCAAGCATTCTACTAGGCATTAGACAGGATCTGCGCGATACTTGGCATTGCGCCGCAAGGCATCCACCGCTGTATTACCTGAGGAGACACCATGCCCCGTATCCTGTTGCCATTTATTCTCATGCTGGCCTTCACATTACCTGCCCAGGCTGACGAAGCCATTACCGGCACGCTCACCCTCGCGCCGGAACTGGCCGCACAAGCCAAACCTGAGCACACCGTCTTTCTCTTTGCCAGGGCCGTTAACGGCCCGCGCATGCCCCTTGCCGCACTGCGCACTACCGTCGCCGAGCTGCCTCTGGAGTTCACACTGGACGACAGCATGGCGATGGCCCCCATGGCGCGACTCTCCAGCTACCCGCAGGTGGTGGTCATTGCGCGTATCAGCGCCGCTGGCGGCGTCCAGGCGACAAGTGGTGATCTGGAAGGACAAAGCGAGGTGATCCCGCCAGGGACCCACGGCGTGGCCATCACCATCGATCGACGCCTGCCCTGATATTGTGTCTGGACTTTCCTATACTGAAAGTGCAGCAAGACCCAAAACAAACCACTTTAGGAGTGAGCATGTATCAGCGCATCCTGGTGCCAGTAGATGGTAGTGACACCGCCCAACGGGCGCTCGACGAGGCAACAAGGCTTGCCAGTGCACTACAGGCCGAGCTACGCATCATTACCGTGATCGATCCATTCCTGATCAACCGTGAGTCGATCTATTTCGACACCGACATGGTACGACAGGACTTGCAAGCGGCGGGGAGGGAACTGCTGGAAACATCCCGGACGATGGCAGCAAAAGAGGTAATAACGGTGAGCACCCAGCTTGTCGAGCTGGACAAACCCACCACCTCCATCGCCGAGATGGTGGCCGCCGAGGCGCAGGACTGGTCGGCGGATCTGATCGTGGTGGGCAGCCACGGCCGCCGTGGGGTACAACGTCTGCTGCTGGGCAGTGTCGCCGAGGGGGTGGCGCGCAACGCCCCGGTGCCCGTGCTGCTGGTACGCCACTGATCTTCACCGTACCGCCGCCCTGCGGCTCGCTGCTATAATCCGTGCCGAACCCATACTAACAAAGGATTATCCATGCCCCGCGAAATCATCCACACCGACCAGGCCCCCCAGGCGATCGGCACCTATTCCCAGGCCGTGAAGGTAGGCAGCACCGTCTACCTCTCCGGGCAGATCCCACTGGTTCCGGCCACCATGGCGCTGGTGGAGGGGGATATGGCGGCGCAGATCCGCCAGGTGTTCGATAACCTCACCGCCGTGGCCGAGGCCGCCGGTGGCTCGCTGGCCGATGTGGCCAAGCTGAACATCTTCCTCACCGATCTCTCTCACTTCCCGCTGGTGAACGAGATCATGGCCGAATACCTCAGCCAGCCCTACCCGGCCCGCGCCGCCATCGGTGTGGCGGCGCTGCCCAAGGGGGCCCAGGTGGAGATGGATGGCATCCTCGAGCTGAATTGATGGCCAGCCTCTGGCAACGCCAACCGCAACTGCTGCTGGCCCTGGCAGTGGCGTTGCTGGTGTTGCTGGAGTTTTTCTGGCTCGGGCGGCTCACGGCGCTGGAGGAGCGCTTTGGTGACCGGCTACAGCGCCAGCATGTGCAGCATATCGAACCGGACGGCACGGTAGTGATCGTCGATATCGACGAGGCCAGCCTGGAGCAATTGGCCGCCACCCACGGACGCTACCCCTGGCCCCGCTCGGTCCACGCCGAGCTACTGGAACACCTGCTGGCACAGCAGCCCAAGGCGGTGCTGTTCGATATCCTCTTCATCGATCCCGACCTGCTACGCCCGGACGACGATGCCTGGCTGGAGGCGGTGGCCTCCACCGCGCCACAGGTCTTCATGCCCCATGTGATGCTGCACTCGGAGCAGCCCGAGCTGGGCCTGGCCTTGCATGAGTTTGGTGAACTATTGGGCTTTGAGCTACACGACCCCGCCCGGCGCGAGGCCCACCAGCCACTGCTGCTGCCCTATCTGGCCCTGGCGATGGGGGGGCGGCTGGGGGCGATCAACTTTACCCCGGACGATGACGGGATCGGGCGCCACTACCCGCTGTATTTTGAGGTCGGTGGCTGGCGCATCCCCAACCTGGCAGCCAGGGCAGCGGCGGCACTGGGCCATCACGTGCCGGATCAGCCCCGCCTGCGTCTGCGCTGGCAAGGCGAGGCCAATAGTTATCCGCGCGTCCCCTACGCTGCGCTGTATGCGGATCTCTCCCGCCGTGAACCACAACGCCCGGCGGATGAGTTCCATGATCGGATCGTGATCATCGGTGCCAGCGCCACCGCCCTGCACGACCTGCGCAACACCCCACTGAGCACCATCCACCCGGCCACCGAGATCATCGCCACGGCGGTGGACAACCTGCGCCTTGGGCAGCAGTTAAACACCCCACCACCCTGGTTTGCCCCACTGCTGACGCTACTGCTGATCCTGCCCCTGTGGCAGGCCTTTCGGCGCGGTGTCTCACCGCTGCACTCCGGGCTGGCCCTGTTGCTGCTCAGCCCGTTACTGCTCTGGCCGGGGCTGTGGGCATTGCGGGCGGGCTGGCTGCTGCCATTGCTCAGCCCGCTGCTGTTTGCCTGGCTCTACTTCGCCATCGCCGCGCTCTACGCCTATCGCCTGCAAAAACAACAACGCCTGCGCTCGGAGCAGATCTTCGGACGCTTTCTCGATCCGCGCGTGGTGCAGACCCTGGTAGCCCAGGGGGAATCGGCACTGGCACTCAAAAGCGAAAGCCGCCAAATAACCGTGCTGTTCTCCGACATACGCGGCTTTACCACCCTCTCGGAACAGCACAGCGCCGAGCAGATCGTCGCCCTGCTGAACGACTACTTTAGCCGCCAGGTGGGGGTGATCTTCGAACACGGCGGGACCATGGACAAGTTCATCGGTGATGCGATTATGGCCTTTTGGGGTGCCCCGGTGGACGACCCCCAGCAGGCCCGCAATGCGGTGTCGGCGGCGCTGGCGATGGCCGAGGCGCTGGAGGGGTTTAAACGCGACCAGGGCGAGATCGCCGCCAACTTCGACATCGGTATCGGCATCCACACTGGCCCGGCGGTAGTGGGCTTTCTCGGCTCGGCCAACCGCCTCGACTACACCGCCATCGGCGATACGGTGAACCTGGCCAGCCGCATCGAAGGGCAGACCAAGGGGCTGGCGCGGGTGCTGGTATCCGCCGAAACCCGCAACCTTTGCGGCGAGGCATTTGACTTTAGCGACCACGGTTCTTATAAGGTAAAGGGCCGCGACCAGCCGGTCCAACTATTCGAGCCACGGAGAAAGCCCCAATGACCAGGCGCACCCGTCTTCCCTTGCTGCTGTTGCTGAGCGCCCTGCTGTGCACCACACCAGCCTTCGCCCAACAGTTGGCCACCGTGCTGCAGGCCAGCCCCCTCTATGACGAGCCGTTTACCGATGCACGCCAAACGGCAGAACTGGCCGCACGCAGCAGCGTCACCGTGTTAAGCCGTCGTGGCGGCTGGTATCAGGTGCGCGACCCGCAGGGCCAGCAGGGCTGGCTGCACATGAGCCGTATCCGTCTGGGTGATGCCAGCGAGGGAGGCGCGGTGGATGCCAGCGGCCTAAGCCAGGCCCAGCGCCTGTTGCAGAGCGGTCGCGCTGCCGGTAGCGGCACCACCGTGGCCACCGGGATCCGCGGACTGGATGCCGACGACCTGGGCAAGAGCCGCCCCGACCACAGCGCGGTGGAGCGACTGGCCCATTATCAGGCCAGTAGCGATGCCGCACGACGCTTTGCCGATGCCGCCCGTTTGCAACGGCGTTCGATCAGCTATCTGCGGGAGGACAAATGATGAAACGAGCTACCCTATACAGCGCCGTACTCCTGCTACCCACCCTCCTGCTCAGTGGCTGCGTGCTGGAAGAGAGCCTGCGCAAGGTCGATCTGGGTGAAACCCTGCGAGTGGGCCAGCAGGCCTTCGGTGAGGTGGACCAAAAACAAGAACTCGAGATCGGTAAAGAAGCCTCCGCCGTGCTGCTCGGTGCCGCCCCGCTCCATGGCGATACAAAGCTACAGAGCTACGTCAACCGTGTTGGCCTGTGGATCGCCCAGCAAAGCGAGCGCCCCGATCTGCCGTGGAAGTTTGGTGTTATCGAGACCAGCTCGATCAACGCCTTCGCCGCACCGGGCGGCCACGTCTTCATCACCAGCGGGCTGTTGCGTCTGATGCAGAGCGAGGCAGAGCTGGCCGGTGTGCTGGGCCATGAGATCGCCCATGTGATCCAAAAGCACCACCTCAAGGCGGTACAGCAGAGCGCCCGCCTGGACCTGGCCAGCATGGTAGTGGCTAGCCAACTGGACGAGGATCGCCAGCGCCAACTGGAGCGGATCAGCAACGGCTTTCGTGATCTCTACAGCCGCGGGCTGGAGCGCGACGATGAATACGAAGCGGATCGCATGGGGGTGATCCTCGCCGCCCGCGCCGGCTACGACCCCTACGGTCTGCCGGCCGTCCTGCAGACCCTGGGGGCGCTCAACCCCGCCGATAGCGATCTGGCCTTGCTGTTCGGCACACACCCCTCCCCGGCTCAGCGCCTCTCCCGTCTGGAGCGCCACTACCCGCAACTGGATCGCTACGCCGGACAGGCCATGCTGGCAGAGCGCTACCGCCAACAGACCCGAATGCTCAACTAAACCATGCCCCCCGCCGTCCCGCCACAGGGCCGTGGCGACAGCCGCCCGGCCACGCCTCCCGCCAGCGCCGTGCCGGTGAGCACCCTGCGCGGGGTGGGGCCGGCGGTGGCGGCAAGGCTAGAGCAACTGCACATCCACAACCTCGCGGAACTGCTCTTTCACCTGCCGCTGCGCTACCAGGATCGCACCCGGATCTACCCCATTGGCAGTCTGCGTCCCGGCAACGAGGTAGTGATCGAAGGCGAAGTGGAGCAGGCGGAGATCCGCTTCGGCCGCCGCCGTATGCTGCTGGTGCGGGTGGCTGACGGCAGTGGCTCGATGCTACTGCGCTTTTTCCACTTTAGCGCTAACCAGAAGGCAACGCTCTCCGCTGGTACCCGCCTGCGCTGCTTTGGCGAAGTGCGCCGTGGCCCCCACGCGCTGGAGATGGTCCACCCGGAGTTTCGCCGCCTGGAAGCCCACACCCCGGCCCCGGTGGACAGCCATCTCACCCCCATCTACCCGGCCACCGAGGGTTTGCAGCAACCCTCACTGCGCCGCCTGCTTGAGCAGGCACTGACCCTGCTGGAAAACGGCCAGATCAGCCTGGATGAGTACCTGCCCGCCACGCTGCTGCCCCCCGGCATGATGCCGCTACGCGAGGCGGTATTGCTGCTGCACCGCCCACCGCCGGACATCTCGCTGGCCGATCTGACCGAAGGGGAACACCCCGCCCAGCAACGCCTCGCCTTCGAGGAATTGCTCGCCCACCAGCTCAGCCTGCGCCAGCTGCGCGAAACCCTGCAGCGCCACCCGGCTCCGCCATTGCGGGGCGATGGACACCTGCAACAGGCCCTGCTGGGCGCACTTCCCTTCCAGCTCACCAGCGCACAGCAACGGGTACACGCCACCATTGCCGCCGATCTGGCCCAAAGCCTACCCATGCAGCGGCTGGTGCAGGGGGATGTGGGCTCGGGCAAGACCGTGGTGGCCGCATTGGCGGCGCTACAGGCGGTGGAGGCCGGCCACCAGGCCGCCGTAATGGCCCCCACCGAGCTACTCGCCGAACAACACTATCAAAACTTTCGCCACTGGCTGGAGCCGCAAGGGATCACAGTGGCCTGGCTGAGTGGCCGCCAACGGGCCAAACAGCGACGCGAGACCCTCGCCGCCATCGGTAGCGGGGAGGCCCGCGTGGCGGTGGGCACCCACGCGCTGTTTCAGGACGAGGTGGCCTTCGCCCACCTGGGGTTGGTGATCGTCGATGAGCAACACCGTTTCGGCGTGCACCAGCGCCTGGCACTGCGCGAGAAGGGCGTGACCGGGGGTGCCCATCCACATCAGTTGATCATGACCGCCACCCCCATCCCGCGCACCCTGGCGATGACCGCCTACGCCGATCTGGACCTTTCCATCATCGATGAGCTGCCGCCGGGGCGTACCCCGGTGGAGACGGTGGCGATCAGCGGGCAGCGGCGCGAAGAGGTGATCGCACGGGTCGCCCGCGCCTGCGAACAGGGGCGCCAGGCCTACTGGGTCTGCACCCTGATCGAAGAGTCCGAGGCATTGCAGTGCCAGGCCGCCGAGGCCACCTGCGAGCAATTGCAGCAAATGCTGCCCCAGCTGAATATCGGCCTGGTACACGGGCGGATGAAGCCCGCCGAGAAGGAGGCGGCGATGGCCGCCTTCAAAGAGGGCAGACTACACCTGCTGGTGGCCACCACAGTGATTGAGGTGGGGGTGGATGTACCCAACGCCAGCCTGATGATCATCGAAAATGCCGAACGCCTGGGACTGGCACAGTTGCACCAGTTGCGCGGGCGGGTGGGGCGCGGCAGTGTGCGCAGCAGCTGTGTGCTGATGTATCAACCGCCACTGGGCAAGCAGGCGGGCAGGCGGATCGCGGTGATGCGCGACACCGACGACGGCTTTCGCATCGCCGAGGAGGACATGGCGATCCGTGGCTTCGGCGAGCTGCTGGGAACCCGCCAGACCGGCCTGCTGCAATTGCGCGTAGCCGACCTGCAGCGTCACCAGGCACTGCTGGAGCGCGTAAGCGACATCGCCCCTGGCCTGTTACAAAACCACCCGGAGTACGTCGAACCGCTGATCACCCGCTGGCTGGGCCACAAGACCCGCTACGGCGCGGTCTGACAGGCGTGCTGCGACCGCCTGCACACCTGTGGCAACCGCTTTGCGGTATCATGGGCACGCCTTGACTGTCGACAGAATGATAATGACCACTACCCACCGCCCCCTCACCGCCGAGCCATGCTGGCAAACCAGCCGCCGCCTGCGCCGTCACAGCGTACCGATCAGCCTGCGCGACTGGTTGCTGGAGCCCGGCTCACTCACCCGGCGACTGCGTGCTCGCTGTGGCGGTGGGTTTCATGTCCAGGTGCTGCAGCAGGGGCTGGCGCGCCCGCTACGCAGCGAGGCCCAGGCACTGGGACGCCCGCTACATGAATTGGCGCTGATCCGTCAGGTACACCTTTGCTGCGACGAAGCGACATGGGTGTTTGCCCGCACCGTGATCCCGCTACGCTCCCTGCAAGGTGGCCTCAAGCGTATCGATCGATTGGGCAGCCGCCCGCTGGGAGAGCTGCTGTTTAGTGATCCGCAGATGTGTCGTGGCGAGATCGAGGTGGCGCAACTGCGACCCGGCCACCGCCTGCACCCACTCAGTGCTGCGAATGACAGCACGCCGCTGTGGGGACGCCGCTCGGTGTTCACCCTCTACACCCAACCACTGCTGGTGAGCGAGTTTTTTCTGCCACAACTCTGGCATGGGGAGGAACAATGATGGCCACAGGCAATGGACGCCGCATGCTACTGCGCTACCTCTGTCTATGCCGCCTGCACCGCCCCACCGATCTCATACTGTTGTTATTGGGGGGGATCTGGGCCAGCCTGCTGGCCAGCGATGGGCAACCGGCCTGGCTGCCGATGCTGGCCCTGTTGCTCGCCGCCGCGCTGGTGCGTTGTGCCGCCTGGATCCTCAACGACTGGCTCGATGCGCGCCTCTCCGCCCAGGCCAGTGAGTCCTTCATCGCCCAGGGACTGATCCCCCGCATTCGTGCCCAGCAACTGTTCGCCGCCCTGCTCGGGCTGGCATTAATGCTGATCCTGCCCTGGGGCGAGAAACTGCTCTACCTGGCCGCAGCCACGCCCCTGCTGTTACTGGGGCTGCCGCTGATCCGCACCCGCCTGTTCCTCACCCAGATCTGGCTCAGCCTCTGTTTTGCCTGGATCATCCCGCTGGCCTGGGCGGCACAGGGGGCCTGGCCAGACGAGACCGGTTGGCTGCTGTTCACTGCCATGGCGCTATGGTCCAGCGCCTTCACCACCCTGTATGCACTGCCGCGTAGCCCCTACGAGCAACGCCTGGGGATACGCTCACTGGCGCAGCTATTTGGTGAGCAGACATGGCTGTTTGTCCTGCTGATGCAGGCTGCCGCCTTGGGCACCCTATGGGTGGTCGGGGAACATGCCGGGCTGGGGCTGTTCTTCTTTCTGGGCCTGCTGGTGGCCGTGCTGCTGCTGCCCTGGCAGCTATGGCTGTTGCTGGTACGCCCCCAGCGCGGCGCATTACGCTGCTACTACAGCCAGATCTGGACCGGCGTGGCCATCGCCAGCGGGCTTGCCTTCCACTACCTCTGCCACTGCCCTGCGAGCTGAACGAGCCGCTCACAGGGAAAAGTTCTAGTTGATCCCGCCCATGTTCAGGTTACAATGGCAACAAATTACCGTGAAGACCTTCACAAAATAACAAACCAAGGAGAGCCGCCCTGTTTGCCCTCTTCAAAAAACGCTCCGGCAGTAGCGGACAAGCGGGACTCCACGTCGCCGCTGACGGCATCGCCTTGGCAGTCGTCTCCCGCAGCAAGGAGGACAGCAGCCCCCGGCTGCAGCGCTGCGAGTTTCTCCCCGCCACCGACCGGGGGGAACAGGGCAAGCTGCTGCAACACCTCAGCCGCCAACACCAGCTGAACAAGCTCCCCTGCATCAGCATCGTCGAGCACGACAGCTTCCACCTGCTGCTGGTTGAGAGCCCCGAGGTAAACAGTAGCGAGCTGAAGGCGGCGATGCGCTGGCGGGTCAAGGATCTGCTCCCCTTCCATGTGGACGATGCCGTGCTGGACGTATTCGATATCCCGGGCCAACAGGAGCGGGGTCGCCCCAAACAGATGTACGTGGTGGCGGCAAAGATCAGCACGATCCAGCAGCACATCGACCGCCTGGAGGAAAACGATATCCGCCTGGAGGTGATCGATATCCCCGAGTTGGCCTTGCGCAATATCTCCACCCTGTTGCCGGAAAGTGGCAACGGTGTAGCGATGCTACACATCCGCGCCGATGAGAGCGTACTCACCATCTGCCGTGACGGCATCCTCTACCTCACCCGCGGGATCAAGCTGGGCCATCGCCAGCTAAGCCAACAACTGGTGAGCGACGCCGGGGCGAACGAAGAGGAGTTCACCATTGCCGAGGTGGAGGCACCAAGCGAGGGGCTAATGCACGCCATGGACAATATCGTTCTTGAGGTACAGCGCTCCCTGGACTACTGCGAGAGCCACTTCGCCCTGCCGCCGATCTCGGGCTTGGTCCTTGCCCCCATGGAAGACGAGATCCCGCACCTGATGAACTACCTGGCCAGCAACCTCGGCGTGCCGGTACGTATGCTCGACCTCAATGCGGTACTGGAAAGCGAGCAGCACCTGGACGACGCCGTCCAGTCACGCTGTCTGCTCGCCATTGGTGCCGCCCTGCGGCACGAGGAGAAGGCGCTGTAATGCAACAGGTCAACCTCTACCAGCCGCTCCTGCGCAAACAACAGAAGGTCTTCTCGACCAACACCCTGCTGTTGGGCAACCTGATCATTCTGCTCGGCTTGCTACTGCTCTATGGCTACAGCCAGTTGCAGACCCGCACCCTGCAGATCCAGCTTGATCAGGCCACCGCCCAGCGCAATGATCGCCAACAGCAACTACTGCAATTACAGCAGCAGTACCCGCCACGACAGGCGGATGCGACCCTGCCGGAACAACTCGATGCGACGCGCAATGCGATACGCCAGCAGCAGAGCCTGCTGCGCGCCGTGGAGCGCTACGACGGCCAGCCGGAGCTGCGCTTCTCCAACCAGTTGCGTGGCCTGGCGCGCCAAGTGGATGGCCCACTCTGGCTAAGCAGCATTCGCCTACGTCCCTCTCATATCCACCTGATGGGGCAAACCCGTGAGGCAGAGCAGGTTCCTCGCCTGGTGCAGGCACTGAGTAATGAGGCGGCCTTCGCCGGCCTGAGCTTTGAGCAGGTGCAGATCAGCCGCGATGAGGAAAGCGGGCTGCTGCACTTTAGCCTCAACACCCGTCGCGACAATGACGAAGGGGGCCGCTGATGGGCGCATTACCAGAACGCTTGGTGGCGGTACGCACGCGGATCGACGAACTGAGTCTGCGCGAACGCATCATCCTCTTCCTCACCGCGGCGCTGGTGCTCTACCTACTGGTCAACAGCCTGCTGCTGGCACCGCTGGAGGTCGAGCAACAACACCTGCTGGAACGTACCCGCGCAGTGCAGGCCGAGGGGGTCGCCCTGGATCAGCAGGCGGTGGCCCTGGTGGAACAGAGCCGGGTCGACCCGGACGCCGAACAACGTCAGCAACTGGAAGGCCTGCAACAGCGTCAACGCCAGCTGCGACAACGCCTGGAGGGTGCGCTAAAAGATCAGATCGCGCCGCGCCAGATGAGTCAGGCGCTACAGGAATTGCTGCACGAACAAACCGGGCTGCGCCTGCTGCATGTCGAAAACCTGCCCGCCCAGGCGATCCAGCAACAGGCCGAGGAGGGAGCCGAGATGATCTACCGCCACGGTCTGCTGATGGAGCTGGAAGGTGATTTCCACAGCACCCTCAACTACCTGCAAAAACTGGAAGATTCCGGCTGGCAACTACGCTGGGATGAGGTCTCACTCGATACCACCACCGCCCCCCGTGCGCGCATCCGCCTGCGCCTGCACACCCTGAGTATGGACAGGGGGTGGCTCGGTGTTTAAACCACTCTGCGCCACACTGCTTTGCCTGCTGTGCTGGTCGGGACTGCAGGCCAATGAGCTACGCGACCCCATGCGCCCACCCGCCACGGCAAGCAAGCCCAGTGCCACAGCAAGCACCACGCCCAGCTTACAGCTGGAGTCGATCATGATCTCCGGTACGCAGCGCACCGCGATCATCAATGGTCAACACTTACACGAGGGTGACCGGCTGCAAGGTGCCCGCGTGGAACAGATTCAGACCACCCAGGTGATCCTGCGGGTGGGACAACAACAACAGGTGCTAAGGCTAGTTCCCTTGAGTGTCAAAACGCCGTCAATGAGGCCGCCCCATGAGTAAACCGTTCCGTCTTTCTGCCCTTGGCCTACTCAGCGCCGCTCTGCTTGCCGGCTGCACCGGCATGGTGCGCGAGCACGGCATCGAAGATGCCATGCAGGCGGCCCACGAGCTCCCCGCAACCGACACCCCGACCGCCCCGCCCAGCGAGGTGAGCGATGCCCTGCTGCCATCGATCCAGCTCCAACTGCCCGGTGTGGATAAACCACAGGACACCGCCCAGCGCTTCGATATCCGGGTGCGCGAGGTCAACGCCCGCGACTTCTTCCTCAGCCTGGTGGAAGACACCCCCTACAGCATGGTGGTCGACCCACAGATCGATGGACGGATCTCGCTCGATCTGAAGGACGTTACCGTGGCCGAAACCATGGACGTGGTGCGCACCGTACACGGCTACGACTACCAGCTGACAGGCCAGATCATCCAGGTGTTCCCTAACACCATCCACACCCGCCTGTTCGAGGTCGACTACCTGGCAGTAACCCGCAAGGGCAGCTCACTGACCACCACCCGCTCCACCCAGGTCAGCGGCAGCAGTGGCACCGGAGATGGCGCAACACAAGCAAATAACGAACAACACAGCAGCAGCATCAGTACCGAGTCCGAGACCGACTTCTGGCACGGGCTACAGGAATCGCTGCGGGCGATGGTGGGGCAGGGCGAGGGACGGAACGTCGCCGTCCACCCGCACACCGGCATGGTCATGGTGCGGGCACTGCCCAGTGAGATGCGCGTGGTCGAGCAGTACCTGCGCCAAAGCCAGCTGACCCTCAAGCGTCAGGTGATCCTGGAGGCGCGCATCCTCGAGGTCACCCTCAATGATCGCTTCCAGTCAGGCATCAACTGGGCCGCACTGCGCACCAACTCCGACGGCACGCGCCGGATCCTGGGGGGGCAGCTCGGTGGCACCAATATCTTCGACACCATGACCAGCGCCAGCGACCTCAACTCGGGCCTCAACCAGCTGGGTAACACCTTCGGCAATATG
>SLDE01000114.1 GCA_007125455.1 Ectothiorhodospiraceae bacterium | reverse complement strand
GGGAAATGGGGAAGGGGGAATAAGACTGTTTGGCAGGGGGCTGGATGGTCAAGGGGGAGCCTATAAATCGGTGTAAGGCACTGGGCGCCCCGCTTGGGTCGGTGGATTAGTTGCTGCACTCCAGGTGTTCAGCCATCAACTCCAGGTTGTGCCAGGCGTGGCTGAGCAGGTGACCTTCGGCGGCAAGGCGCTTGAGCAGGACTTCGGCCTGTTGGCGGATCGCTGCCAGTTGCTGTGGCTCGAACATCCACAACACCGCCTCCATCTCGTCCTCCTCGGCCTGCAGCAGGGTGGGGACCAGCTCATCCTGGCCGATCGGGGTGTCGGGACGCATCATGTCGGCGATCAGGGGGTACTCCAGCAGCAGGAAGTGCTGCTGACGCGCCATCTCCTCCTGCTCCAGCTCCATGCGCGCCTGGGGATCGTCGGCGGCGGCCTGCCACACCGCCTTCATCACGATATCGATCAGTTTGCGCAATGACTGCTTGTGGTCCATACAGTGCTCACCAAGACAGCTGCAGCGGGTGTAGAGTTGATCCAGACGTCCCCGCAACTCCAGCACCACCTCGCTCTCGGCATTGGCATCCAGGTTGATCGCCTGCTGGATCACCTCGCGCATATCCTGCTCAAAGCGCTGGTGCTCCTGCTGGTCGAGGCGGCGGGCCTCCAGGTAGGCTTCGGCGGGATAGTCCGGGCTACCGAACAGTGGGTTACCGTCTTTGCGCAACAGGTGGCGCTCATGCATCCCGGCGTCTTCCAGATTGTCAAAGGCTTGGCTGTGCAGTGGCATGGTGATCCCGTTATTCCGTAATGTCGCGGTGTGTGTGACCTGCCGCCTTGAGGCGCGCCAGGTAATCGGCCCACAGCGCATCCTGGCGGGCCCCCAGGTTATAGAGGTACTGCCAGGTAAACAGACCGCTGCGGTGCTTGTCGTCAAAGAAAAGCTTGATGGCGTACTGGCCGATTTGCTTGATATCGGTGATATTCACCGCCTCTTTACCCACCTGCAGCACGGCCCCTTCGCCGTGGTGGCCCTGCACCTCGGCCGAGGGCGAGTAGACCCGCAGGTATTCACAGGGCAACTCGAACACCGCCCCATCGTCAAAGTGCAGCACCAGCAGGCGCTGTTCACGCCGCAGGGTGATCTCGGTGGGAAGCGGGTGTGGGTCGCTCATGGGAAGATACCTTCTCTTTGCCTGTTCACTACATGGGGCCATTAGTGGCAAAATGAAAGCCAAATCAAAGCGGAGTCCGTCATGCAGGAAAACAAACCCAGGATCAATTTTTGGATCGGTAACGCCTTCCTCGTCACGGCGATGGTCTTCTTGCTCTTTATGGGAAGGATCTGGGAACAGCTGGGGGCGGTGACCATGCTGCTGTGGATCGCCCTGGTGATCGCCGGGGTCTACTTCGTGCTCAAGGACAATGACGCCCCCAACCTGCCGGGTTAGGCCAACAACTCCACGTTGCGCCGCCTGCCCTTTTGCGCATACATGCGCACATCGGCCTGGTGCAGCAGCTCATTGGCCTCATCACCGTCGTCCGGGTAGCAGGCCACCCCAAGGCTGATACTGGGCTCAAATACCCGCCCTTCGATCTTGAGCGGTTCACATACCACATCGCGCAGGCGTGTGGTCAGGGCCTGCACATCATCACCCTCCAGGGCCTGGAATAACACCACGAATTCGTCGCCACCCAGGCGTGCCACAGCGTCGTAGCCGCGCAGTTGGTATTGCATACGCCAGGCGATCTCCACCAGCAGCCGATCCCCTACCCCATGGCCGTACTTGTCGTTCACCGGTTTGAAGTTATTCAGATCGACGTAGATCAGTGCCAGACGGGTCTGTTGGCGCTGGGCCAGGGAAAGGGCCTGCTCCAGGCGGTGGAAAAAGGCGCGGCGGTTGAGCAGCCCCGTGAGCCCGTCGTGGTTGGCCTGGTGTGCCAGCTCTTCGCTAAGCGTCTCCAGTGCCAAGGCCTTCTCCTGTACCTGGCGTCCGAGGCCATGCAATGCCCGGGCAGCAAGCACCAGTAGCAGTAGCGCTAATGCGATCACCGCCGCGCCCAGGGCAAGACTGAGCAGGCGGCTTTGCGCGGCCACCGCGTGGGCCTGTTCGACCGCCTCGCCCATCGCCTCGCGCTCGTAGGCACGCAGCGCCTCGATACGCTCGTCAAAGCGTCGATCCAGGGCGAACAATTCCTCGCGGAGGATCTCCTGGGCGGCACCCTGCTCATCAACGGCCAGCAGCTCCACCACCTGATCCTGCAGTTCGACGATCTGCGGGATCAGCGCATCCTGCTGGGCCAATAGCGCCAGCTCCCGTTCCTCAACCAGGTGCTCGCGCAGCGCTCGCCGTGCCGCGCCCACCCGGTTGCCCCAGCGGTCGTACTGCTGGCGCAGGGCGTCACGCTCGAAGGGATCGTCGGTAAGGAATTGGTTGATCAGGCTCTGGTGGCGATTGTAGGCCGCCTCCAGCAGGTCGGTGGAGAGCTGGATCCGTAGCGTCCGCTCATTGGCGATATGGTCCAGCTGCTCAAGCAGGCGCTGGTTCTGCCACAGCCCGTTACCGATCACCACCAGCAGGCAACTGATCAGTAGCGCCACCACCAGTAACAGACGACTGCCGGTGCGTACCGTGGCGTGACTGAGAAACTGGGACAGGCGCATCGTGACAAGCCCCCCGTCAGTCGGGGAGCACCCCCTGTCGATGGGTTCGCCAGGCGCGCCACAGCCCCGGCAGGTACATCCCGCGACTGACAAGCTTCCAGGCCACCATGCGCACGATGCGGGTGATGTCGGCCACCGGGCGGAAGTGGCTGGCGCGCGCGCCGTGCTGATAGATGCTGTCGATGGGCAGCGCCAGACAGGGGAAGCCGCGCCGTGCCGCCTCAATGAGGATCTCGCTCTCAAAGACAAAACCATAGCGGCGAGCATCAGGACCCTGCAGCGGACGGGGACTAAAGTGGCGCAACAGGCCTGCCGGATAGAGACGAAAGCCCGACTGGCTATCGTGGATCCACTGTCCGGCGGCCCAGGAGATCCAGAAATCGGCCACCTTGTTGGCGCGCAGGCGGGCCTTGGGGGCCGACTCGCGTCCGCGCAGGCGGGCGGCGATCAGCAGGCTATCGGGGCGCTGCTCCGCTGCGGCCACCAGGCGCGGGATATCCACCGGGCGGTGTTGGCCATCCCCGTCGAGGGTGATCACCCCGTCCACCCCCTGTTGCAGGGCGTACTGCATCCCCTGCCACAGGCTGGCGGCCTTGCCCTGATTCTGCTCGTTACCCAGCACCGTCACTGCCAGGCCATCCAGTTGCATCACCGTATCGTCCACGCTGCCGTCGTCCACTACGATCAAGGGTAGTCCGTATTGCAGCACCTCGCTGGCAACGGCGCGGATGGTCGCCCCTTCGTTATAGGCCGGGATCACCACCGCCAGCTTCATGCCATCGCCCCGTTGACCCCGATCACCTGGCCAGAGACGTAACCGGCCTCCTCCGAGGCGAGGAAGGCGACCACCGCCGCCACCTCCTGTGGATCGCCGGCACGCTTCATCGGCACCTGGGCCTTGATCGCCGCCTCGTCGAAGACCTCGTCGGTCATGCTGCCGGCGATGATCCCCGGTGCCACCACATTGACGGTGATCCCCCGCGAGGCCATCTCGATGGCCAGCGAACGGCTGGCCCCGTGCAGCCCCGCCTTGGCGGCGGCGTAGTTGGCCTGCCCCCGATTGCCCATCATCCCGGCGATGGAAGATAGGCTGATCACCCGCCCCCAGCGGGTGCGCATCATCGGCAGCATCAGCGGCTGGGTGACATTGAAAAAACCGTGCAGCGAGACCTCGATCACCCCACGCCACTGGGCCTCGCTCATCCCCGCCAGCGGGGCGTCGTCGTGGATCCCGGCGTTATTGACCACTACCTGGATGGGCTGCTGCTCGGCCAGTTCGCCCAGTATCTGTTGGCATTGGGCGTGGTCGGTGACATCGAACACCACCGCCTCGGCCTCGCCACCAGCGGCACGGATCTGTGCCACCACCGCCTCGGCCCGCTCCGGGCGGCTGTTGGCGTGTACCAACACTGCCATCCCTGCCTGGGCCAAACGGCGGCAGATCGCCGCGCCGATATCCCCACTCCCTCCGGTCACCAGTGCCCGTTTCATCACAACTCCTGTGCCATTACCGTGGCGCGTCCGCTCAGCAGGGGCCGACCGTCCGCACTCACCTCAAAATCGTAGATAAAACTGCCCCCGGCGCGCATCTGCTCGCTGGCCTCGATGCGCAACGGCGCGCTGATCCCGTCCAGCCGCTCTACCTCCAGCCTCACATCACGCAGCGCGGCGAGAAAGCCACCGCCACTTTGCTCTCCCCGCGCCTGGGCACACAGCCCGCCGTGTACCGCCATGGCCTGGGCGGCATATTCGATCCCATGCAGCGCCTTCAGGCCACCCTCTGCGCGCAATGGGTTGTTCGGATCACGGTGAGATTCGGCCAGACAGACGATGTGCTGTTCATCCCACTCGACGACCCCACTGAGCAGACACATGCTGCCCGCGTGGGGGATCAGTTCACAAAGCGCATCCCGCTGGATCATCGCAACACCACGTTAAGTAGCTGTTGGTCCACATAGCGCAGTGCCAGCCGCTCGGCCTTGCCATTTGCCAGTCCGTGCAGTAACGGTAGCGCCTGGGCTGCCGGATTGGCCCGGCGCAAGGCATCGAGATCGGCACGCACGGCGCTGGGCTCGCCCGTCGTGATCCCATCCAGCAACAACCGGGGCCCTTCGCCCGAGGGGCTCAACAGCAGGGCACAGGCGAAGGGTTGCTGCACATCGCCGTGGGCACTCAGGCTATCGGGCAGGGCCACGTCGTAGGCGATCAACAACACCGGGGCCTGCTCCGCCTGCAAATAGCACAAGGCATCGAGCAGGCCGGCGGCGAAGCTCGCCACCCCGGCGGTGATACTGGTGGAGGGCAGGCGTGCCCCGGCGGCGATGGCCCAATAACCGGCGGGGGCATTGTGCACCGAGTTGTGAAACTGGGTGGGGGAGACCGGCTTGCCCGCCATGTTCAATGCAGTGCACAGCCGTTCGACGATCTCGGTATCCCCCTCGGCCGAGGCGAACACCGAGGCCAGCCCCTCGGGGGCCACCCCGGCCTGGCTACAGGCCTGCTCCGCGGCCGCCAGGGCCAGGCGGATCAGGGTGGTGGTGCGGCGCCGCTCATTGGCGGGCAACAGGTCAGGCTTGGGGGCGGCCAGCGGGGTCGGCTGCCAGAGCTGCTCCCCGCGCAATAGCGGCTGTGCCGCCGCCCAATCCGCCATCCCCGGTGCGACCAGGCCGATCCCCCCAACACATGCCTCAAGCCCCATCATCCACCCCCAAAATGACACTGCAATTACTGCCACCAAAGCCAAAGGAGTTGCTCATCACCCGCCGTAGCGGCTGACTGCGCCCCGCCAATACCACCCCGGCCTGCAGGCCCGGCTCGATGGCCTGGGTGTTGAGGCTGGGGGGGATCCAGCCGTGTTCCAGCGCCAACGCGGCGAAGACGATCTCGGTGATCCCCGCCGCCCCCAGGGTATGGCCGGTCCAGCCCTTGGTGGAGCTACAGGGGGTGCTGCTGCCAAACACCCGCACCATGGCGCGGTCCTCGGCACGGTCGTTGGAGGGGGTGGAGGTGCCGTGCAGGTTGACGTAGTCGATGGCACCGGGCTCAAGCCCGGCACGGGCCAGTGCCTGTGCCATTGCCGCCACCGCGCCGTCACCCTCCGGGTGGGGGGTAGACATATGCCAGGCATCGCTGCTCTCGCCGTAGCCCAGCAGGCGGGGGCCCGCTGGCACGGCCCCGGCCCGCTGCAACAGGGCAAAACCCGCCCCCTCGCCGATGTTGATCCCGTCGCGGGTGGCGTCCCAGGGGCGGCAGGGCTGGCTGGAGACCAGCTCCAGCGAATTAAAGCCGTACAGGGTGCTCTGACAGAGACTGTCCACCCCGCCCACCACCGCCGCGTCGCACAGCCCGGCAGCGATGTGGCGCTCGGCGCTGGCGAAGACCTTGGCGCTGGATGAACAGGCGGTGGAGATCACCTGCACCGGCCCTTCCAGCCCCAGGTAGCGGCGACAAAAATCGGCCAGCGAGAAGGGGCTTTGGGTCTGGCGATAGCGGTAGTCGGCGGGCAGCCTGCCCTGCTCATCGCGCCGCGCAAAGGCCTGCTCGGTCTGTTCGATCCCGGAGGTGCTGGTGCCCAGAAAAAGGCCGATGTGACGCGCGCCCAGTCGTTCACGCAGCTCGGCCACCGCCGCTACAAAACCGTCCTGCTGCAAACCCAGCAGGGCGAGGCGGTTGTTGCGGCAGTCGTAGTCCTGCAGCGTCTCGGGCAGGCTCACCGCCTCCAGCCCCTCGACCCGTCCGAGCCAGGTCGTCAGGGCGGCATCACCGCAGGCCGGCGGGTAGTCATTCGGGCGTAGCCCGGAGCGCCCCTCGCGCAGCGCCGACCAACTGGCCGCCAGGCCGTGACCCAGGGCGTTGGTGACGGTGTAGTGGCTGAGGCGAAGCGCTTCAATCGGCATGGCGATTCACCGTTGCAACGGCTCGCGGGTGGGAGGGGATGCGATAGCTGGGCATCATGGCTGTGCTGAAGTCCTGTCGTTGTTGTCGCTTGCGTGACACGGGTCTGCTACCGGGGCCAAAAACCAGGCGAACAGAAAGCTGTACAACACCCCCAGGCTGACGGTCAGCCCGATGGCGTGCAGCACCGGCATGGCCGAGAGGGAGAGGATAGCAAAAACCAGCAGGCTGGAGATAGCGCAAAGGGCCAGGGCACGGGAGGTCGCCGCCCACGCTGGCTGCCCAGCCTCCCGCGGCCCCGCTGTTTGCTGCCCCTCGCGGCGAAAGAACAGCCCATAATCTATCCCCAGGCCCAACACCAACAGCAGCGCCACCAGGTGGAAGATGGCGATCAGCTCCCCCAGCAGGTGTACAGTGGCGAGGGTGGCCAGCAGTGCGGCCCCCACCGGCAGCAACACCTCGCCGAGCGCGCGCCACTGACGCCCCAGCCCCCACCAGAGGATGAGCGCGATCAGCAACGCGCCCAGCACAAGCCAGCGCAGTGCCGCCTCGCGCAGCGAGGCGAGCATCGCCCCGGTCTCGCTCGCCAGATCCAGGTAGTGCAGCTGCGCTTGTGCGGCGGCCAGCTCGCTCAGCGGCAGCGGGTCGTTGAGCCCCTGCAGTTGCACCACAGCCCACCACTGCCCATCGCGTTCGAACAGCAATGGCGCAAGACGCAGGGCCAACAGCGAATCGCCCAGATCGGCGGGGGTCAGTGGCGTCAGCGTCCGACTGGCCGCCACCTGTTCGACAAAGGGCGCGAAGGCCCCGGCGCGAAACGGCAGCCCCTGCTGGGCCTCGGCCAGCGCGGCGCTGAGCGCCGCCGTGGTGGGCAGGGCCTGCTGGCGTGCGCGCTGGGTGGCGCGACTGGGCAGGTAGTCGCTGGGCAATTGATAGCCCGCCAACACCCCCTGCTCACGCCAATCCTCCAGGGAGAATTGTAAGGACTCACTGCGCTGCAAGAGCTCTTCTGCACTTTCACCCTGCAACAACAGCATCTGATTCAGCTCGCCCTGGCCCAGCGCCCGGCGTAGTTCGCCCTCCTGCTGGCGATCGGCAGCGGGCAGCGGACTGAGCGCCGCCACATCCTGCTGCCACAGCGGCTGTGGCGATAGCAGCAACCATGCCAATGAGGCCAGCGCGAGACTCAATACCACCCCCTGACGCCTGGCCACGGTGGGCTGCCGCAAGGTCGGTAACAGCGGCCCACGGGGGGCACGCAAACCCTGCCCCTGGGCCGGCAGGAGCTGGGGCAGCACATAGCGGGTGACCAGGGCCGCCGCCAACAGGCCGCTGGCGGCAAAGACCCCCAGCTGCATCAGGCCGGGAAAGCCGCTGCCCAGCATCGCCAGATAGCCGGTCGCGGTACTCAACGCTCCCAGACGCAGGCGCGGCCAGACCTTGCCCAACGCCTGGCCGGGGGGCTGATTGGGGCGTAGATGGCTGAACAGGTGCAACGGATAGTCCAGCGCCACCCCCAGCAGGGTGATGCCAAAGGCCAGGGTGATGCCGTGCACCTGGCCGAACAGCAGCAGGGTGACGCTCAACCCGGCCAGGATCGCACTACCCAGCGGCAGTGCCGCCAGCAGCCACAGTCGGGGCGAGCGCCATGCCCACAACAATAGCAGTGCCACTGCACCGCTAGCCAAGAGACTCAACCATTGCAGCTCAGCCCGAATGGTGTCACGGCTGGCCACCGCCAAGGCCGCCGGGCCGGTGACAAGCAGGCTCGCCTCCGTCTCGTCAGCCAGCGCGGCGAACTGAGCATGGATCTGCGCCAGGGCGGCCTGCTGGGCATCCAGATCATACGTTGGCAAGGCACTGCGCAGCAGTAGCAGGGCTCGGCCATCGGCGGTAAACCAGACCCCGTGGCGCAGTTGCGGCCCATCGCCGCTCTGCTGCCAGGTGGCCAACCAGTGGCGGTAGTGGGCGGTGGGGTCGGCTGCCAGATCCTCACGCAGCAGCGCTGCCAGCGGTGAGGCCAGCTCATCCAGACGCGCCTCCAGCGCCTGCTGCAAGGCGCTGGCATCAAACCCCAGGGCGGCGTCGCTGAGCAGATAGCGATAGGCGCGCCAACGCCCCGCCTCCTCCTCTGGCAGCGCCTCGGGGCGGTTGAGGACCTCCCGGAACGCCGTGTCCCCTCGCAGGCTCTCAGCCAGGGCACGGCTCAGGCCTGCCGCCTCGGCCTCCTCCCCGGCCTCGATCGCCAACAACAGGATCTGGCTGGACGCCCCGGCTTGTAGCTGGTCGAGCGCCTGTTGTTGCAGCGGGCTGGCCGCCGGGGGGAGAAAGAACTGCATATCGCTGCCCAGCACCAGCCGCTGCTGTAACAGCGCCAGGGCGGCCACCACCAGTAGTGACCAGACGGCAAGGCTCAGCACACGGGGCATCGGCTAATCCCCGTCGGGGTAGATCAGGGTGGTCACACTGCGCTGCCCGCCACGCTCATAGGCGCTAATGCGCAACAGGCGTGCGTCGCTGCCGCCCAACTCCAGGCTCTCCAACAGGCGGCGTACCTCGCGCTGGTGGGGCACCAGGATCAGGCGCCACTGGGCCGGTTCACCCCGCAGTTCCAGGGCAAACTGCTCGGCCAGGGCGGCGTAGTCGCCGCCGAGGCTGGCGCGCAATGCGGTGGCCAGGGCGCGCAATGCCGGGTGGCTGTCGAGGGGGATCTGGTGCAGCTCGCCGCGCCGCGTCACCTGCAGGCTATCGCCCTCGATCACGAAGCTGCCATCGCCGCCCCGCTCAATGGTCTTGGCCAAGTAGTCCGGGGCGCGAAACTCAAGACGCCCCTCACTGCGCAACGGGATCCCCAGCAGCTCGTCGTGGCGCTCTTCGACAAAGCGCAATTCAGGCTGGACCGCCTCGGCCAGGCTCGCCAGCAAGGCCTTCGGCCCCCACTCGGCCACACTCGGCAAGGCCAGCAACAGGCCCAGCAGCAGGGTCAGCGAGCGGAGGGGTTTAAGTGCGCCAGTAGTCATAGAAATTGAACCAGTTATAGGGGGCCATACGGGCATAGTGCTCCAGCCGGGTAGCATAGTGCTGGGTCCAGGCCTGAACCGCCTGCTCGCGCTCCTGGCGCGTGGTGGTGGCAGGCATCGGCGGCATCACCTCGATGTGGATATCATAGCGCCTGCCACCACGGTAGAGACCCAATACCAGCAGCACCGGCACCTGCAGCACCCCGGCCAGCAGCGCAGGCCCGGCGGGAAACGCCGTCTCGCTACCCAGGAATTCGCCACGGGTGAGCTTCTCGCTCTCCGCCACCCGATCACCGAGCATACCGACCACCATCCCCTGCTCCAGCGCCTCCTTCGCCGCCAACAGCGACTGCGCACCGCCCAGCGGGATCACCGAGGCGGCCACCTCCGGGTTGAGGCGATTGAACAGACGGGTAAGGTATTGGTTGTGATCCTGGTACATCAGCACTTTCATCGGCAGGTGCATGCCCTCGATGGCCAGCGCACGTAGCACCTCAAAACTACCCAGGTGCGCCCCCACCATCATGGCACCGCGCTGCTTGGCCATCTCCTGCTCCAACAGCCCCAGGCCATGGTAATGAAAATCAAAGTGGGCAAACTGCCCGCTAAGGAAGTAGACCCGATCCAGGATGGTGGCGGAGAAGCTGTGGATATGGCGCGCCACCTGCCACCAGTGGGCCGGGTGGCCATGCAGCCGGGTGAGGTAGTCGCGCGAGGCAGCGCGTGCCTCGCTGGCGGTAAGCAAGAAATAACCGGTGATCGGCCACAGCAACAGGCGCGCCACCGGGCGACCGATGCGCTGGGCCACCCACAGGATGATGCCGATCATCAACGGCGAGCCGCGCTCGCGCTGCTGGAACCAGGCCTTGCTCATGCCCTCTTCCGTGGCGCAAGCAACAGCCGCCCCTGGGCCAGGCGCTGACCGTCGCGCTGGCAATCAAACGCCACCGAGCTGAAGTCGGCCTTGGGGGTCAGGCTGATCTCGAAGGGCTGCCCCGGCAACAGCGGGGCGACAAACTTGGCGCTGCGCAGGCCGCTGATGCGCTGCTCGGGCCAATGTAACGCCACCGCCTGGGCGAGCTGTTCCAGGATCACCACCCCCGGCACCACGGGCTGGCCGGGAAAGTGGCCCGGCAGGCTAGGGTGATCCACCGGGATCATGCACTGCTGGCGCTGGCTGGACGGTTCACTATTGGCCACGGACCGACTCCTTGAGAGAACGAATGAACGCGGATAATACCTTACGCGGCAGCTTGCCGGTGGCATTGCGCGGCAGGCTTGCCACCCGATAGAGCGGACGCGGCAAAAAGGCCGCGTCGATCCGCTCGCCCAGGGCGGCAAGGATCGCCGCACGATCGAGTGTCGGGGCGACCACCAATGCGCTCAGGCGTCCGCCATCGCCCGCCTGTTCGGGGGCCACAAAGACCCCGTCTTCCACCCCGGCGATGGCCTGCAACTGGTGATTGAGATCGCTCAACGAGGCGCGCTTGCCAGCGATCTTGATCAGATCCTCGTGGCGTCCTAGCAGTTGGAACTCGCCCTCCCCGCTGAGCTCCAGACGATCGCTCAACAGCCGTGGGGCCGACAGATGCCCCCCGGCCACCGACCAACCATCCTCGACCCGATCCAGGCGCAAGCCCGGATGCAGTCGCCACACATCCTCGGCGGCGCGACGCCGGGTGGCGATGGCTCCGGTCTCGCTACTCCCGTAGATCTCGTGCAGGGGGCAGTCAAAGCGTGCCTCCAGCGCCTCGGCCAGGGCCGCATCCAGCGAGGCGGTGGCACTCACCAGCCCGGCCATGGATGGCCAACGCAATTCGGACTGCAGGCAACTGCGCAGGTGCAAGGGGGTGCTGATCAGATAGCGCGGCGTGGGCAGGGCCTGCAAGGCCCGCTGCACGTCGGCGGGAAAGAAGGGACGCGCCGAGGCCACCACCAGCTCGGCCACCAGGGGCAACAGCACTGAGGTCTCCAGGCCATACATATGCTGCGCCGGGACCGTGGCCAGCAGGCTGGCCCCCTGCGCCAATCCCAGCGCCTGGCGATTACGCTGCGCACCGTGATAGAGCTCACCCCAGCATTTGTGCTGGGGGGTGCTGTGACCGGTACTGCCCGAGGTAAACACCGTCGCCACCGGCTGCGTGGCGGCCAGGCGGATGGGCCCACCCTGGGGCAATGCCTCACTGGGGATTTGCATCACCCATTGGCGCAGGCCGGGCAGTTCCGGCTGGGCTTGATCCACCAGGCAGTAGCTATGCGGGTATTGCTCTACCAGACCCTGCAGGGTGTGCTTGGCCCGATCCGGTGGCAACAGATTGATCTGACCGCGCAACAGCAGGGCGACAAAACTCAGTAGGAAGTGGTAGCGATCCTCACACAGATTGATCGCCGCCCCGGCCTCGGGCAGCTCCGCTGCCAGTGCCTGGGCCTGAGCCCAAAAGCGACGGCGGCTAAGCACCTCGCCATCGCGCCAGATAAAGGGGGCATCGCTGTCATGGCCGCAAAACAGCGGCAGCTCGGGCTGTGTCATAGCTTGTGCAACCGAATACGACTGAGGGAACGAAAAAAGGCCAGCGCACCGAGGCGGTCCTGCGGCGCTAAAAACAGATAGCGCAGGGCAAACTCCAGCAGAAAGACCGCCCCCAGGATCAGATAGTTGAGAAAGTTGGCGAACAGCGACCACAGCCAGGGCTCTGCACAACAACTCAACCAGGCCAGTTGCAACAACAACAGACTGAGCACCATCAGCCAAGCCCAGCTCACCGCCCTGGTATAGCGCAGCAGAGTGGGGCTGAGCTGCTCATGCATCAGCGCGGCGATGCGGGTCGCCAAGGGGCGCTGCCCCGGCAACAGGCTGCGGGCAAACAGCCACCATAACAGCAGCAGGATCGCCAGCGGTGGCAGGTAAAACAACTGCTCAGGTTTTAGCTTGGCCCACCACCACAGCAAGCCCACCGCCAGCAACAGTGCCCCGCCCAACAACAGCCCCCGCCAGTGGCGGGCCAGCAAGGACGGCAGCAACAGCAGGGTGCAAAGGATCAACAGGGCAGGGAGCAGTTGACCGTAGAGCACCCCGAGGTGGACCGCCACGGGGTAGGCCAGCAGCAGGGAAAAGGTCAGCGGTGTCGAGACACCCTCACTGGGCACGGTGCTGGTCGATGTGGGCGCTGAGCGCCCGCAACGAGGAGAAGATCTGCGCGTTGTTCTCGTCGTCCGAGCGCAGCTGAAAACCATATTGGCGCGAGATCGCCAGCGCCAGTTCCAACGCGTCGATGGAGTCCAGCCCCAGACCGTCACGGAACAGCGGTGCCTCCGGTTCGATGTCCGCTACCGCGACATCCTCCAGGTTCAGCGCATCGATGATCAACTGTGCAACTTCTTGTTCCAGGGCAGAGAGCTCGGCCATGTGCTTCCTCGACTTAAGCGTGGGTTTGATGATCTTGAAAAGGGCGGCATTATACCCGCTAAGCGCACAGTTAACTAATACGCGCCAGGCTTTTTCTGTCCCGAACCAGCCGCGCCCAAAACGCCCCGGTGTAATACCAGTGCAGGAAGAAGGATTCGCGCAGTAATTTGGCCAGCCCACGCCCCCGG
This sequence comes from Ectothiorhodospiraceae bacterium, assembly GCA_007125455.1. Classification (GTDB taxonomy): domain Bacteria; phylum Pseudomonadota; class Gammaproteobacteria; order Thiohalomonadales; family Thiohalomonadaceae; genus SLDE01. The sequence continues at coordinate 3,531 of SLDE01000114.1, read as the reverse complement.
AGAACAAACTGCGCCTCGGCGGCACACAGACGAAAGCGCAGTCCCAGGCCGCGGGCAAGGGCGGCGGTGCGGGCCAGGTGGTAACGGTTGGTGATGATGGTGGCCGCCTGCCCGTCGAGCATGCTGCGTACAAAGCGCAGGTTTTCCAGGGTGTGGCGGGAGTGGTCCTCCAGCACGATGGCCTCCGGCGCGATGCCGTGGGCCAACAGATAGTCGCGCCCACGGGCCGCCTCACTGCCGCAACCCGGACTGGTCTCGCCACCCAGGATAAAGATCTTTCCGCGCCAGCCCTGTTCCCACAGGGTCACGGCCCGCCCCAGACGCTGTCGAAAATCGGCGACCGGATCGCAGTCGCATAGCTTGACTCCCAACACCAGCAGCGGCTGATCGTCGACGGGCTCGATCGTGGTACGGCGGGCCAGTCGCCAGGCCCGCACAAAGACCCACAGCAGGCTCAGCCCGGCGCTTAGAATGATCGCCAGCAGCGAGAGGATAAGCATCTTGAGGCCCTCGGCCCCGAGGCCGAAGGAGTAGGTGTAGGCTGGTTGTTGTTCCATGGGTGGGTATAATGGCGTTTTTTGCTTGCGGAGTCACGGATGCGACAGTTTTTTGTCCTGGTATTACTGGCGCTGTGGGTTGGCGCGGCCCTGGGCAGCGAGCGCAGCGACCAGGCAGCGGCCAGCGAGGCGCGCAGCCTGCCACTGTGGGAGGCTGGGGTCGGCCTGGGGGCGCTGCGCTTTCCCGACTACCGGGGCGCGGATCAGTCCCAGTTCCATCTCCTGCCGATGCCCGCCTTCGTCTATCGCGGCGAGCAATTGCAGGTGGACGACCGAGGCCTGCGTGGCTTGTTGTTCGACAGCGAGCGGGTGATCCTGGATATCAGTCTGGACGGTGCGGTGCCGGTAGACAGCAGCCAGAACGGGGCACGCCAGGGCATGCCAGACCTCGACGGGGCCGTTGAGGTCGGTCCTTCGCTCAAGTTCATCCTGGTGGATCGTCAGCCGTGGGAGCTGCGCCTCAACCTGCCCTGGCGGCAGGTCTATAGCACCGACTTTCGTCGTATCAAGGCCAGGGGCAGCCTGTTTCATCCCCACCTTTCGCTGGATCACCGCCGCGACTGGAATCTGGGCCTGAGCCTCGGCCCGCTCTATGCCAGCCGTCCCTTTCACGACTATTACTACGGGGTAGACGAGGCCTACGCCACCGAGGATCGTCCGGCCTACCGTGCCAGCGGCGGCTATAGCGGGATGCGCTACACCCTGAGCCTGAGTCGGCGTTTTGAGCGCTTTTGGGTGGGCAGCTATCTGCGCTACGACGATCTCAGCCGAGTTGCCTTTCGCGACAGCCCGCTTCTGCGTCAGGACGATGCCTGGATGGGCGGGGCCAGTATGGTGTGGTTCTTCCACCAGTCCGAGCGGCGAGTGGCTCGCTGAACGCCTCAGCCCCCCGTCTGTGTGGCCAGCTGCATATGGCGCTGAAACTGCTCCACGACATTGTCCAGGTTGTAGAGCAAACGCCCCAGCGCCGCCACTGCGTGCTCCGGTTCAGCGAACACCGCCTCCTGCACTGCCCAGATATGCCCCTGGGTCTCGATCAGCCGTGCCACCTTGGCCCGGGCATTGACCTCGGCGACCACCTCAGCCAGCTTACGGCGCTGCTCCGCGCCCTCCACCGGCCAAAGGTTTGGCACTGCCAGGATAAGAAACTCGGGATCGCGCACATCGAACAGTAACAAGTACGCCCGATCCTCATGAAAGAAGAGCACATCCCCATCCTGATCGCGCTGGGGCTCCATCCCCATTTCATCCAGTTGCGCCATCAGGGGGGTGACAAAATCACGCCCCTCGTCCATTTTGTCTTCAAAGGCCTGCCCTTGCACTGCAAAGCCCATCAGCAGAGCGACTATCATCACCATCCGTAACATGGCATCTCCCTCGTTGTGTTGTTGAGTGGTACGCATTTTCACTGTCACCCCGCGCTCCGGCAAGTCGGCGGGGATCTCGTGTAGTGTCATCGTAGCTATTCGCCCCCTTGGTGCTGGCAGGGCAAAGATACGCGGTTTGCGGGGCGAGTGGGTCGCGCTAAGCTACATCGACCAAAGCAGATACAACTGCACCAGGATCACCAGAAACATCGTCGCCACCACCACCATAAAGGTGGAACTGCTCTGTTCCAGACGACGGCGCATATTGGCCACCTCCTGACGCTGGCGGATCGTGGTGACCTGCAAGGTCTCGGCCTGGGCGTGCAGTTTTTTATACTGCTCTTCCAGCTTGCTGCGCTCCTCGGCACCGGCAGCGAGGGATTTCTGACAACGCTCCAGCTCCTTGGGATCGCAGTTGACCTCGCGCACCTTGGAGGGATCGCCCAGTACCACCCAGCCCGGCTCGTCGCCTTTGGTCACATAGCGCAGGGCGTCTTCCAGGGCACGCAACTCGGCATAGAACTCCTTCGGCACATCACCGCTTTCCCACATGCGCTTTTGTTTGAGCTCCAGCTCTTCCTTGAGGATGTCGGCCTGCTTGCGCGCGGCACTGCGGTAGCTATCGACGTAGGCCATCCCCTCCTTGGCGTAGAACTGCCCGATCCGTTGCTCCGCCGATTCACTCGGCGCTGGGGTAGAGGTGGGGGTGCCTGTATTTTCTTCTTGTTCTGCCATCTATCTGTCCCTATTCCTCAAAGTAGGTGTAGCCGTGCAGACCCAGTTCGAGCTGCTCCAGATAGTGCTCACGGGTCGTCTGGTCCAGCGCGGTGGCGGCGATCTTGCGCCGATACACCACCATCAACTCCTCGGCCTCGATATGCACATAGCGTAACAGGTCATCGACGGTATCACCCTGCTCCGGCCCCTCCAGGCTATAGCCACCATCCCGGTGCTGCACGACATTCACCGCATCGGTGTCGCCGAAGAGGTTGTGCATATCCCCCAGGATCTCCTGGTAGGCCCCCACCAGGAAGAAGCCCAGCAGGTAGGGCTCATCGGGGCGCAGGGGGTGTACCTGCATGCTACTCTCGATCCCCTCGTTGTCCACATAGCGCTCGATGCAGCCATCGGAGTCGCAGGTCAGGTCCTGCAGCAGGGCGCGGCGGGTGGGTCGTTCGTCCAGACGCTGCAACGGCACGATGGGGAAGATCTGCTCAATCCCCCACACATCGGGCAGCGATTGAAACAGCGAGAAATTGCAAAACAGCTTGTCGGCCAGTTTTTCCTGCAGTTCGTCGATGGCCTCGCGATGGGCACGCAGCCCCGGCTGCAACAATCCTAGCACGCGGCGGCAGATGGCATAGTAGAGTTCCTCGGCAGCGGCCCGTTGCTGCAGCGACAACACACCGTGTACATACATAGCCTGGGCCTCACTGATCCAGTGTACCGCGTCGTGGTAGATCTCCAGTGCGGTGCGCCGGTCGACCGACTGCCAGGCCTGCCAGAGGTCGTGCAGGATCCGTGGTGCCTGCTCGGCGGGACGTTCAACCGCCTCACCACAGGGGGCCCGCTCGATGTCCATCACGTTGGTCACCAGCACCGCATGG
>SLDE01000106.1 GCA_007125455.1 Ectothiorhodospiraceae bacterium | reverse complement strand
CTACCCGCCGCTGAGATCAAGCGCCGTGGCATGGCCGCCATTGAGGAAGGCCTGAAGCATGGCCCGGTACACATCCTCAAGCGCAACAAGGCCACTGCGGTGGTGCTGTCGGAGGAGGACTACCAGCGCCTCGTTGGCGGCCAGCCGCCAGCTTACCCTGGTATAACGGCCTTACAATGGCTGCTGATGCAGCCCGTTACCGGTACGCGTGACAAGGCGGACATCGACGCAGCCCTGGCTGATGAGCGCCGCTGGTGATTGTGTTTTTCGATGCCTGTGCGCTGATCTACCTGCTGGAAGGCAAAGCGCCTTTCGCGGAGCGGGTTCGTACCGAAGTGGCCGGGTTGGAGCATGCCCATCCGGGCATGAAAGTAGCACTGAGTCGCCTTTCCTGGCTCGAATGTCGGGTCGGCCCCATGAAGGCAGGAGACTCCGCCGCCCTGACCTTGTTCGATGCGTTCTTTGCGCGGCCTGACCTGCTTTGGGTGGAACTAACACACGAGGTGGTGGAGTTGGCTGCGGTCATCCGCGTACGCTACGGCTTGCGCACCCCCGATGCGCTACAGGCCGCGAGCTGCCTGCAACTAGGGGCAGACCATGTGATGCTGACAGGTGATGCGGCCTTCAAGCGAGTTCACGGGCTGAACGTCAGGGTGCTGGCCTGACATGTTTCAAGCCCCGTGTCTTCTGTCTTTTTACGGCCATACGTGCAAAGTCGGGAATATCTGCTGAACCGGATCCCTTGCAATCGATACTCCTCCAGCAGGTAAACCAGCATGCGGTCCGCCAGCGGCATAGCGCGTAACTGGAACGCATAATGGAAGGGAGCAGATCGCAGCCTTCTTCGAGGTCACACCAGGAACGTTCAATTCATCGAGCTGGAGCTCGACGCTCCCGGCTTACCCGGCTTAAGCGGACACCCATTACTTCTTTCAATTCATAGCTCGACGCTCCCGGTTTAACCGGGACAGTCAGCACTCTAAGGTGAAGGTTTCTTAGTGTGTGAGTCAGGTAATGGTGCAGGTGCGATGTGAGCTAGCCCTCCAATGGGCTTTTGGCCGCGTGTTGACTTGTCGCGTCGGGGCACGGGTCTTTCGCTTTGCCGCTAAATCAGGGCTCAATTCCTGGTAAAAACCCTGCTATGATTGGGCTTGGTACTATCACCAGAGCGAGAGTCGCCATGCGTCAATACTCCACTATCGATCACCTCTTTATGAATCTGGACACTGCGCTGCGCACGGTGGTTGGTGCTCCGCGCCTGACCGAGCGCCCCAATCCCACCGAGGGGATGGCGGAGCCGGTGCTTTCCGAGAAGGAGCGGGTACTGGCCGGGCGCTTGATGCGTATCAACCATGCGGGGGAGGTGTCGGCCCAGGGACTGTATCAGGGCCAGGCCTTGACGGCGAAGCTGCCGGTGGTGCGCCAGAAGATGGAGCGCGCGGCCCAGGAGGAGAATGATCACCTGGAGTGGACCGAGCGCCGCGCGAAGGAGTTGGGTACCCATGTCAGTTACCTCAATCCCCTGTGGTACGTGGGTTCGGTGGCGATCGGTGCGGCGGCGGGGATCGCGGGCGACAAGTGGAGCCTGGGTTTTGTCGTGGAGACTGAGCACCAGGTGGTGCGCCATCTGGATGAACACCTTGGCAAACTTGCCCCACACGACGATAAGAGCCGCGCGGTGCTGACATTGATGAAGGAGGATGAGGCTCGCCATGCCAACATGGCCCAGGCCGCTGGTGGGGCGGAACTGCCTCTTCCGGTGAAGGGGATGATGAAGCTCACCTCCAAGATCATGACCAAGACCGCCTATTGGCTCTGAGCACCATGGTGGGGCCAGGCTGGCCTCGCGTTGAAGGGGCTGCGGCGGTGATCTATTCACGGCAACGGGAGTGGCAGGATGCGCAGCATACTGGTCGTCAACGCCAAGGGGGGCAGTGGCAAGAGCACTCTGGCCTGCAATCTGGCGAGCTTCTTTGCCTGTTGGGGGGTGGAGGTGTCGCTGGTGGATCTCGATCGCCAGGGTTCGGCCTGGGATTGGCTACGGGCACGCCCCGATGATCTTGCGCCGATCCACGGCTTGCGTGGCAAAGCGGACCGGCCCCTGCCCGAGCAGGGTGACTACCGCATTCTCGACGTGCCCTCCGGGCTGGAGGGTGAGCCTCTCGACAGGATGCTGGAGCTGGCCGACACGGTGATCGTGCCGGTATTGCCCTCGCCGGTGGATATACGCGCCGCGGGCCGCTTTATCGCCGAGTTGCTACACAGCCCAACGCGCCACCCCCAACAACGCATTTGCGTGGTGGCCAACCGCTGCCGCGCTACCACCCGCAGCTACCGCGCGCTAGAAAACTTCCTCACTCACCTGGATATTCCCTTCATCGCCCGCCTGCGTGACACTCAGAACTACCTTCGCGCAGCCGAACAGGGGCGCGGGATCTTCGAGCTGCCCACCCGTGAGGTGGTGAAGGATCTCGCTGACTGGCAACCCTTGGTAGCGTGGATCAGCGGCGATCCGCGCCTGATCGTGGTGCCCGAGCTGGGGAGTAGGGAAGAGTTGGCCGGGGATCGGTAAACCTTGCATTCACAAGTTCGCTCCACCTGCCTCGCCTCCGACTCCCCCCTTGTCCCGTGTACCCAAGCTATCGGGGCATTTTGTTGATATTACGCCCGTAGAAGATCTCTAGCATCTCGCGTTCCAGGCGAGAGTGGACGTTCTTGGCCTCTTTGATGTCCAGGTCTTTGGCATCGACCCCGAACAGGTAGTTGTCCAGGTCGAAGTCCTTGAGCATCATCTTGGTATGGAAGAGGTTTTCCTGGAAGACGTTCACGTCGATCATTTGGTAACGCTCGCGGGTATCCTTGGCGAGGTAGTTCTGGATCGAGTTGATCTTGTGGTCGATGTAGTGCTTCTTGCCCTTCACGTCGCGGGTAAAGCCGCGCACGCGGTAGTCCATGATGACGATGTCGGACTCGAAGCTATGGATCAGGTAGTTGAGTGCCTTGAGCGGGGAGATGCGTCCGCAGGTGGAGACATCGATGTCTACCCGAAAGGTGGAGATGCCGTTATCCGGGTGGCTCTCCGGGTAGGTGTGTACGGTCAGGTGGCTCTTGTCCAGATGCCCGACCACCGACTCGGGCAGCGGTCCAGGGGACTCGCTGTTGGAGAGGTGTTCGGCGACGACCGGCTCTTCCGAGATCAGGATGGTGACACTGGCCCCTTCGGGCTCGTAGTCCTGGCGCGCCACGTTGAGGATATTGGCACCGATGATGTCCGAGACATCGGTGAGGATCTGGGTCAGACGTTCGGCATTGTAGACCTCATCGATATAGGCGATGTAGTCACGCTGCTGGGCGTCGGTCTGGGTGTAGCAAACATCATAGATATTGAAGCTCAGGGTCTTGGTCAGGTTGTTAAACCCGTGCAGCCTCAGTTTCCTGGAATTCTCGACCAAAAGTCACACTCCCGCAAATTGGGTAAAAAAAACAGTTGGCCCGCCAAGGCGGGCCTAGGGCAGATATTATCCACGATCTGGCGTCCAAGGTGGATGATAAATCATCTGTACGGTATTGCCACACAAAACAGTACGGAAATGTGGCAAATACCCCCTCTAGCCCTCGACGATCTCGAAATCGTGGCTGATTTCGACCCCGGCATTACCGAGCATGATCGAGGCGGAGCAGTACTTCTCTGCCGACAGCTCCACTGCCTTACGTACCTTGAGCTCCTTGAGGTCTCGCCCGGTGACCACAAAGTGCACATGGATGCGGGTAAACACCTTGGGCTCGTTCTCGGCGCGCTCGGCGGAAAGTTCGACCACGCAGTCGGTGACCTCCTGGCGGGATTTTTTGAGGATCATCATGACATCAAAGGCGGTGCAGCCGCCCATGCCCATCAGCATCATCTCCATCGGGCGCACACCCAGGTTACGCCCTCCCATCTCGGGTGGGCCATCCATCACCATGGCGTGGCCGCTACCGGACTCAGCTACAAAGGTGACCTCTTCCAGCCACTTTACCCGTGCCTTCATACGCTTATTTCCCGTCTGTTAACTGGTTCAAAGTTTAGTCTGTGTTGTGGCGACTTATACATATGGCTAGTATATGATGTGACCATGTTCGCGATAATTCATACTTTTGGGAGCAAGGAACTGCTATGAGTGACTCTCTAGGCAAGCAGCCCCTGAACCAGCCCCCCGAGGCGATCCAGAGCTTTCTGGAGCATTGCCATCGCCGCCGTTATGCCGCCAAGAGTACCTTGATCTGCGCCGGAGACAAGCCGGATGTGCTCTATTACATCATCAAGGGCTCGGTCACGGTATTGATCGAAGACGACGATGGGCACGAGATCGTACTGGCCTACCTCAATGCCGGCGACTTCTTCGGCGAGATGGGGCTGTTTGACGAAACCCAGGGCCGCAGTGCCTGGGTACGCGCCCGCACAGAGTGTGAGATCGCCGAAATCAGCTACCAGCGCTTTCACCAGCTGGCCGAAAAAGACTCCACCATCCTCTTCCACCTGGCCTCACAGATGGCGATGCGGCTGCGCAAAACCAGCCGTAAGGTGCACGATCTGGCCTTCCTCGATGTCACCGGGCGCATTGCACGCGCCCTGCTGGAGCTGGCCAGAAGCCCCGATGCGATCACCCACCCGGACGGGATGCAGATCAAGATCACCCGTCAGGAGTTGGGGCGCATCGTGGGCTGTTCACGCGAGATGGCCGGGCGGGTACTCAAGATCCTGGAAGAGCAGAATCTGATCACCGCGCACGGCAAGACCATCGTGATCTTCGGCACTCGCTAGCCCGCTGCGCACCCCGGTGGGGCCTGACACACCCCACCGACTCCCTATTCCCTACTCCCTACTCCCTACTCCCTACTCCCTACTCCCTACTCCCTACTCCCTACTCCCTACTCCCTACTCCCTACTCCCTATTCCCTATTCCCTACAGT
>SLDE01000186.1 GCA_007125455.1 Ectothiorhodospiraceae bacterium | reverse complement strand
CGATACGCCGGGCGATCGCCAGTCCAATCCCCGTGCCATGCCCTTCCCCGCCCAGGTGCTCGAAGATGGCAAACAGGCGCTCGCGCAGCTGCGCTGGCTCAAGCAGCTGCCCTTCGTCCGTCAGTAGCTCGGCAAACCGCTCCAGGGTGACACGGCGCTCTTGCAGGGCACTGTCCAGCCGCCGTACCACCATTTGGCTGATGTCCTGCTGTTGAGCCAGCAACTGCTGACGACTGTTATCGTGGGTAAACCAGGTCACCAGCACGGTGAACAGCAGCGTCGCCAGCAGCAGGCTGGCGAGCACGGTCAGCAGGATGCGCTGACCAAAGCCCATCAGTCATTGCCCCGTTGCAACCACTGCTCGCTGGGTTGGGGACGGCCATGCAGATAGCCCTGTTGGATCACCCGTCCGTGCTTGGCAAGGAAGTCGGCCTGTCCGGGCGTTTCCACCCCCTCGGCGACCACGCTCAGCCCCATGTGTCTGGCCACCGAGAGGATGGTCTCGACCAGCACTACGTTGTCGCTGTCATCGGGTAGATCACGAATAAAGCTGCGATCGATCTTCAGCTCGTTGACCGGCAAACGCTTGAGATAGGCCAGTGAGGAGTAGCCGGTACCAAAGTCGTCGATGGAGAAGCGCACCCCCAGTTCCGCCAGCGCCTGCATCTTTTGCGCCGATTGCTCGATATCGCCGATGAATAGCCGCTCGGTGACCTCCAGGATCAGTTGGCCCGGATCGGCCCCGGCATGGCTTAGCGCACTGCGCACCATCGGTACAAAATCGCTATGGGCGAAGAAGCGCGGGCTGATGTTGACCGACATGCTTGCCTGTAGCCCGTTTTCGGCCAGTTTAGGCAGCAGGCGGCAGGCCTCGGCGAGTACCCAGTGATCGAGCGCCACAATCAGCTCACTCTCCTCGGCCACCGGGATGAAATCATTGGGCGGCACCAGCCCGCGCTGTGGGTGTTGCCAACGCACCAGTGCCTCGAAGCCGACGATACCCTCGTCGTGCAGGATCTGCGGTTGCAGATAGAGGCGCAGCTGTTCTTCGTCGATCCCCAGCCGCAGAGCGTTCTCCAGGGTGTAGCGCTCGCGTGCCCGCTCGCCCATGGTCAACTCAAAGAAGCTGATCCGCTCGTAGGATTCGCGCTTGATCCGCGATAGCGCGGTGGTGGCGTTGCGCAGGTGGTCGGTGCCCTTTTCGCGGGCGATATCGGGAAACAGCGAGATCCCGAAACGCAGGTTAAGCTTGTACTGGCGCTCTCCGACCGTCAGTTCTCGCTCCAGCTCCTGCTGCACACGGCTGACCATCGCCATGGTGTCGCGTGCTGCCTCCTGGCGGTTGGCGGAGAGGTGCTGGGCGAGGAAGGCGAATTGGTCGCCACCCAGACGGGCAATACAGTCGTCGTGGTGAAGATGGGATTTGAGGCGCAGCCCCAACTCGCAGAGCAGGGCATCGCCGGTCTCCATGCCCTCTGCCTCGTTGATGGCACGAAAGCGCTCGATATCGATGATCACGATCGCCCCATGTTCGTGGTGGCGTCGGCTGTGCTCCAGGGCCTCGTCCATATGTTCGAGCAGGTAGCGGCGGTTGCCCAACCCGGTAAGGGCATCGGTACTGCCCGCGCGTTCCAACTCCGCCTCGGCCTGACGCACCAGGGAGAGGTCGGTGCCTACCGCGACATAATTGAGCACCGCACCGGCCTCATCGCGTACCGCACGGATACTCAACCATTGGGGGTAGCTCTCACCATTCTTGCGCCGGTTGACCAACTCCCCCTGCCAGGTGCCGGTTTTGTGCAGACTGCCCCACATCTGGCGGTAAAACTCACCATCATGCTGCCCAGATTTGAGCATGGATGGGCGCTGCCCCACCGCCTCCTGTTCGCTGTAGCCGGTCATCTCGCTGAAGGCTGGGTTGACCACCAGGATCTCGGCGCTGGGATCGGTGATCATCACCGACTCGGCCGCCACCGAGACCGCCGCGGCCAGCAGGCCGATGCGCGCCTCCATGTGGGCACGCTGGCCAGCATAGCGGATCGCCCGCACCAGCACCTCGGTCTCGAAACCGCCCTTGACCAGGTAATCCTGAGCCCCGGCCTCCAGGGCCTCCAGGGCAAAGCCTTCATCGTCGTGCCCCGTAAGGACGATGATGGGGATCTCACCTGCGGCGGTACGGGCAATGCGCACCGTCTCCAGACCCTGGCTGTCGGGCAGTGAGAGGTCGAGCAGGATCACATCGGGGAGTGGCGCCGCGCGCTGGATGTGTTCCCGCGCGTCGTGCATGTTATCTACCCAGTCGAGGGTGAAAACGACCTTGCTATACCCCCGCAGGTGGTGGCGAATGAGGCTGGCATCACCGGCATCGTCCTCTACCAGCAGTACATTCATTTGTGACGCTTCTGTCATGGAACACCTTCAAGGGGTAACTCAAACCAAAAACAACTGCCCTTGCCGGGACCATCCGACACCACGCCAATCCGGCCACCGTGGTGTTCGACGATCTTGCGGCACAGGGCCAAGCCCACCCCGCTGCCCTCGTAGCTGCCACGACTGGTCAGGCGGGAAAAGACCTTGAACAGACGATCGGTCTGGTCGGGGTCAATACCGATCCCATTGTCGCACACCTGCACCCGCCAGTGGCCATTACTGACCTTGGCAAGCAAGGTAAGCTCGGGGGGGCTATCTTCGTGGCGATACTTTACCGCATTGCCTATCAGGTTCTGCAGCAGGCGGGTCAACTCATCCCGACTGGCGGTCAACTCGGGCCACTCGCCTTCGACCCGGATGGTGGCCTTGGCCTCCTCGATCGCCGGGGAGAGAAAATTGAGTGCCTCATCGAGGCAGTCCTGCGTTTGGATGGGACGCAAGGGCTCGGTCTTGCGCCCAACGCGGGAATAATCCAGCAGCGAGACGATCATCCCATCCATGCGCTTGGCACCGTCGAGGGCAAACTGAAAGGATTCGGCCTCATCCTCGTCCAGCCTGTCGGTGAGGCCGCGTTGCAGGATCCCCAGGTGGCCACTGATCATGCGTAGCGGCTGGCGCATATCGTGCGAGACCGCGTAGGCAAACTGTTCCAGCTCGGCGTTGGAGCGCTTAAGCTCGGCCTCGATACGGTGGCGACTGGTGACATCCCGGGCGATCGCCAGTACTTCATGCTCATTGATGCGACTGATACGCAGCTCGAAATGGCGCAGTTCCCCGCTGAGCGGCAACTCGTAGCTGAAGGTACTCACCTCACCGCTGTCCAGGGTCAGGCGAATATGCTCCATCGCCCGCTCGGCAAGCTCAGGCGGCAGGACGTCATACACCGTCTTGCCGATAAATGCCTCCGGTGGGACCAGCAACTGCGCCGGGTCGGCGACAGAGTAATCAAGATAGCGCCCCTCGGCATCGTGGCGGAAAAGGATATCCGGCATCGCCATCACCATCGCCCGAAAACGCTGCTCGCTGGCGCGCAGCAGGGATTGATCGTGGCGAAGCTGTAACACTTGGGCGATCTGCTGAGCGATGGTATGCAACAACTGCCGCTCTTCGGGCAGGAAGTCCTGGCCATCGGCGGGAACGGCCTCAGTGGAAAGAAAGACCTCCAGTCTCCCCTCCTCCCCTTCCGGGGTGACCACGGGGGTCTGCAGCGAGTGGCTGGAGGGGGAAAACGGGCTGGAGCAGTATTCGACCTCACCAAGGCGCAATCGTGCCGAGGTGAATTGCGGGTATAACCAGCCAGCGGGGATACGCTCGACGCAACGTGTCAGTACCGAAGGCAGGGTATGAGCATCATCACGCAGGTATTGGGCGATATCGCGCAGACACTCCGCCTCCTTGACCCGCTCGCGCAGCGACCACTGGCTGCCCTTGAGCCGATGACGTGAAAACCACAATAGGCCGAACAGCACCAGGATCACCAGCAGCAGAGCGATGGTGAGGCTGATCGGTGTGGTGTAGCGCTGCCAGACATCCTCGGCGGTGAACTCCGGCGAGGCCTCGAAGGGGGGCAGGCGCAGGCTGCGCAAGAGACCTTCCACCGGTTCGTAATTCATCGGTGTGGTGAAACCGTACAGATTGGCTCCCGCCAGGGTCTCATTACCCAGCGGCAGGGTCAGCAGCGCGGCGGCCATGCGATTGCTGTCGGCCTCACTGACGTGGGGCAGGGCCACCACCGGCCACTCCGGGTAGAGGCGGGTGGAACTTTGATAGGGATAGTGCGGCAACGACTGGGGGTTTATGATGCGCAGCGCGGAGATGTCCACCTTCCCTTCTCTGGCCATCGCCTCCAGTACCCCGGTGCGCACCAGCCCCACCTCAACCTCCCCCCGCAACACGGCGGCTACCACGCTATCGTGGGGCATACCCAGTTCACTGATGCGATTATCCTGCGCCAGGTGGATCCCCCGCTGCGCCAGCTCGTGACGCTGCATCATCCAGCCCCCCAGCGACTCGCGCGTCACCGTGGCGATGTGGCGGGAACGCAGATCCTCAAGCCGCCGGATGGTGCGGTTATCGGCTCGGGTGATGATGACCCCGCCAAAGGTACGCACCGCCTGACCTGCCTCGCTGCGGATCATCGTCGCCAGGGGGGCGGAAAGGCTGTGTCGGCGGGCCAGCAGGATGTAGTGGGCAGGCTGGGTCAGCACAAAGTCCAGCTCCTGCCGGGCGACAGCCCGGTTCATCGCCTCGTAATCAACGATCTGTAATTCCACTCGACGCCCTTCGAGTCGTTCGGAGAGCAGCCTTGCCACCGCCTGCCAGTCGGTCACCACCTTGTCCGCCGGGCGATAGAGCAGCACCCCCAGTTGCAAAGGCTCCTGCGCCAGTGCGATGGGTGCAGGTGAGAGCAGCAAGATCAACAACAGCAGGGGAAGCCATCGGGGGGGGCGGTGCATGGTCACTCCTTATATAGAACGTGGAGAGGTAAACAGGTGGGCGGCGACTCGCCGTTGTGCCGCCTCACCCCGGATGTAAGCAGCCCACAGGGGCAGGCCCGTCAGCTGGGCCATACCCTGCAGAACACCTCGCCGGCCACCATCAGCCTTGCTCATGGCTGCTGCCCCTTTTGCTCGGCAGCTCGAAGGCCACGGTGGTACCCGAACCAGGGGCGGCCTCCAGCCAGATCCGCCCGCCCAGGCTTTCGACGATCCGCCGGGCGATGGCCAGGCCCGCACCGGTCCCCTTCCCGGCGTTTTCCAGCCGCTCGAAGATGTTGAATACTCGCTCTCGGTAGCCTGAGGCAATCCCCGGACCGTTGTCGCTCAGGCGCAGGGTGGTCATATTGCCAAGCTGTATACCTTCCACCACCAACCGCAGCGAACGGTCAGGGGGGCGATAGCTGACCGCGTTATCCAGCAGCAATTCCAATAACAGCCCCAGCCGGGGCCTGTCGATATAGAGCGGTGGCAGCACGCCCTGCTCCAGTTCGACCCCGTCGATGCCATGTTCGGCACACACCCGGCGTAGCCGTGAGGCCAGTAGTGGGGCCAGTTCCTGCTCGCCAAGCTCCCCCTGGGGCATACCCGCCGAGAGGTAGCGTTCGACATCCTGTACCAGCGCCGCCATGCGCCGTGCCTGCTCACCGATCACCGTCACCGATTCCAGCAAACCTTCCCCGTCCGGCAGGTCGGCGCATTGGCGGGCCAATCGCTGAGACCAGGTCATCAGGCGGCGCAAGGGCTCACGCATGTGGTGGGCGGTCACCTCGGAGAGGCGTTGCAGATCGCGGTTGGCCACATCCAGCGCGACGATCACCTTTTCTCGCTCTTCCCCGGCCCGGTCCAGCTCGTCCATGCGCTGCTCCAGCGAGGAGGCCATGCGATTAAAGGCCGCGGCCAACTGGCCCAATTCGTCGTGACCGCGATCCTCCAGCCGTTGGCCCAGATCCCCATCAGAGATGGCCTGCGCGGCCCGTCCCAGGCTACCCAAACGGCGGCTGAGGCAGAGCGAGATGGGAATAATCAACAGCGATAGCAATACTATCCCCACCAGCGCGTTACGCACACCCCGCTGCATTAACTCGTCACGGGTCTGCTCATAGACCTGGGTAGAGAAACCCACGTGGAGTTGGCCATATTCCTGCCCAAACAGTTCGATCGCTACGCTGACATCCAGCAAAGGCAGGTTCTCGGCCATGCTGCGCAGCACGGCCAACTCTTCGGCGCTCATCTGGCTATGCTGCGCCACCGGATTGCCGTGGTGATCGTACAACAACAGATATTCCAGCCCTTCGGCGCGCCCCACATTGTCCAATACATCCTGCAGGGCGGCAAAATCGCGCTGCACCAGCAGCGGGGCCAAGGCGTCATTGAGTAGCGCGGAAAGCTCGGCCACCCGCATGGTCTGCTGCTGCGCCAGTGCCGCACTGGCGACGGTGCGGCTATCCCAGGTCATCCAGGCGACGAGTATCAATTGCAGCAGGATCACCCCGATCCCAAGGCGGATCCCGATGGGGATGCGCATCAAACGCTTCCTCATGGCAGGGTAAAGGCCTCACGGGTGGCAGGCAGATACGCATCCAGGCTGAGACGGTCTTCCGGGGTGAAGGGGCGCAAGCCCTGGTGGCGAGCCTGTTCCATCATTGCCTTACCCGCCGCATCCTGGTTGGCAAACTCCAGCAGGATGGTGGCGAGGCGCTCCTGCTCTGTGGCACTCAACCCTGGGCCGGCAAGGTAGACTACCGGCGAGAGGCCGCGCTCGGCGCGATCCACCATCAAGCGCTCTACCCGCCCCTGGTAACGGGTGGAGACCACCCCAAAGGCGGGGTTGCTGACGATGGCCGCCCGCACCTGTGGGTTGTTGAGCATCTCCTCCACCGCATTGTTGTGGCTGCCGGCGTGGACGAAGTGGACATCTCGCCCCTCCTCCAGCCCGGCCTCTCCCAGGATCTCCCGCGCCATCATGGTGATCACCGCGCTGCCGAAGGGGGTGGCGATATGCGCACCACGCAGATCGGACAGTGTCTCGAGCGGATCTTCGCTTTGCACCACGACCACCGGATAAAGCGAGACCTCCGGGCGCAGGATGGCGTTGTAGCCTGCCTCTTCCTCGGCAAGGCGGGCCATGTGCGGGGCATTGATCAGCAGGGTATAGGGGGTTTGGTGGGTATCGGCGATAAAGCTGGCGAAGTCTCTGGAGGTGACCAAACGTACCGGTCGCTCCAGTTCATCTTCCAGATGGCGGCGCAGGGGATCGTAAAGGCTGAGCAGTTGGTGCACGCTCAGATAGGGAAAGATCGCCACCTCCACGCTCTCCCCTGCCTTGGCCGAGTGCATGGGCAGTAACAGCAGCGCAAAAAGCAGCAGCGCCCCGGTGATGTTCACGGGGCGGTGCCGCGCAAGGGACGGCCCTTGAGGGATGGTAATGCCACGGTATTTCAGCTGCATGAGGTCTCCCCGGGAGTGGACGGATGCAATCTTGTCTCCGATCGCCAGGGGGGACTGGAGCGCCGCTACGAGTAGCGGGCTGTTAGTCCTTGTCTTCCCGTGGCAAACGGGTCAGTGAGAACCAGTAGACACCCACTTGGCGAATGGCGTCAATAAACTGGTCCATATCCACCGGCTTGGTGACGTAGCCACTGGCACCGAGGCGGTAGGAGGCGACCACATCGCGCTCCACTTCGGAGGTGGTCAGCACCACCACCGGGATCTGCTGCAGCGTCTCGTCGCCCTTGAGCTCTGCCAGAAACTCACGCCCGTCCATACGCGGCATGTTGAGATCCAGCAAAATCAGATCCGGGCGGGGGGCATCGGCATGGGCTCCCTGATTACGCAGGAACTCGAGGGCGTCGATACCGTCCTCGGCGTGGTGCAGATTGCAAAGTACCTTGCCTTCCTTCAGTGCCATTCGCACCAAGTGGTAATCGGCCGGCTCATCTTCTACCAGCAGCAGATCAAAGGGCTGCCCAATCTCGACGGTCAAGTTATGGCTCCACACGGGTTGTTGTTCTCTAGACCACCATGCTCTTCGGCGTTGGGCGAAAAGCCAGTGGGCTTTGTCATTTGAGTTTTCACGATCAAATACGGATTATGAATCAATAGTTCACAAAGTGTAACATTTATTTCTGGGCCAATATCCTAACATAGAACGTAGGGCTATCGTGAGGGGGCATGGCAGGACGCGGACAATATTTGACGCGACAGGGCAGACGCCAAGCTTGTGTCACCCCCGAACTCTCCAGTATCTTAAGCGGATGAACCCAGTAGATACCCTGATCCACGCCGGCTGGATAGTGCCGGTAGAACCCGAAGGCCAGGTGCTGGAGCAGCACAGCATCGCCATCGTCGACGGGCATATTCACGCGATCCTGCCCAGTGTGCAGGCACGCGAGCAATTCCGCGCCGAGCATGTGCTGGAGCGGCCCGAGCATGTGCTGATCCCGGGCCTGATCAATAGCCACACCCACGCAGCGATGAACCTGATGCGCGGGCTGGCCGACGATCTGCCCCTGATGGAGTGGCTGGGTGAGCATATCTGGCCTGCCGAAGGGCGCTGGGTGAGCCCCGAATTCGTCCGTGACGGCACCCGCTTGGCCATGGCCGAGATGCTACGCTCAGGCACCACCTGCTTTAACGACATGTACTTCTTCCCCGACGAGGTGGCCCGCCAGGTGGAACAGGCAGGTATGCGTGCGGTGGTCGGCATGATCCTGATCGACTTTCCCTCTGCCTGGGCACAGGATGCCGATGAATACCTGCACAAGGGGCTGGCATTGCACGATAGCGTGCGTGGCAGCAGCCTGATCACTACCGCCCTCGCCCCCCATGCCCCCTATACCGTCTCCGACGGGCCGTTGGAAAAGGTGGTGATGTTTGCCGAGGAGCTGGATATCCCCATCCACCTGCATCTGCACGAAACCGCCGCCGAGGTCGAGCAGGAGGTGAGCAAGCTGGGGCGACGTCCCCTGGCACGTTTGAGCGAGCTGGGCGTGGTCTCCCCGCGTCTGCTGGCAGTACATATGACTCAGCTCACCGAAGAAGAGATCGCCGCCTACGCCGCCGCCAATGCCCATGTGGTGCACTGCCCCGAATCCAACCTCAAACTGGCCAGCGGCTTTTGCCCACTGGATCGGCTGCTACAGGCCGGGGTGAATGTGGCGCTGGGTACCGATGGGGCCGCCAGTAACAACGATCTGGACATGTTTGGTGAGATGCGCACCGCCGCCCTGCTGGCCAAGGGGGTGGCCGCCAACGCGGCGGCCCTGCCCGCCGCCCGGATCTTGTCGATGGCCACCATCAACGGTGCCCGCGCATTGGGGTTGGAACAGACCTGCGGCTCCCTGCGCCCCGGCAAGGCGGCAGACATCGTCGCGGTCAAGCTCGATGAACTGGAGAGCCAACCGCTCTATAATGTGATCTCGCAATTAATCTATGCCTGTGGCCGTGAGCAGGTGAGCGATGTCTGGGTGGCCGGTCGCCACCTGCTCAAGGATCGCCAACTGACCAGCCTCGATCAAACCGCCATTCTCGATAATGCCCGCCAATGGCGGGAAAAGATCGCCCAAACCAACCAGGAATCCAAGCCATGAGCAACCAGGCGCACAATGTTGACCCCGGTGAAATCAGCAAGTTTGAAGAACTCGCCTCGCGCTGGTGGGACCCGCACAGTGAATTCAAGCCCTTGCACGAGATCAACCCGCTGCGCCTCGACTACATCGATGGGCGCGCCGGACTGAGCGGCAAGACCGTGGTGGATGTGGGCTGCGGCGGCGGTATCCTGGCCGAGAGCATGGCCGCACGTGGGGCCGAGGTGATCGGGATCGACATGGGTGAGGCCCCCTTGCAGGTAGCCCGCCTGCATGGTTTGGAGTCTGGCGTGAAGGTGGACTACCGCCAAATCACTGCCGAGACGCTGGCCGCAGAGATGCCGGGGCACTTCGATGTGGTGACCTGCATGGAGATGCTCGAACACGTGCCTGACCCCGCGTCGGTGATCGCCGCCTGCGCCCGCATGGTCAAGCCGGGGGGGCAGGTGTTCTTCTCCACCCTGAACCGCAACCCCAAGTCCTACCTGTTCGCCATCGTCGGTGCCGAGTACGTGCTGCGCATGCTGCCACGTGGCACCCACGACTTTGCCCGCTTCATCCGTCCCTCGGAGCTGGAGGGCTGGACCCGTGAGGCCGGGTTGACGCTGGAGGATCTCACCGGCATGAGCTACAACCCCTTCACCAAGCAGTACCGTCTGGGCAAGGATCTGGACGTCAACTACCTGGCCGCCTGTAGCAAACCTCTAGCCTGAACGGCTAAGGGGCCGGGTAACCGCGCCTTGGCATCGCGGTGAGACCGCCTGTTACCCCTTGCCCCTGAGCTTCTGCACATAGCGATACAGGGTTCGTTCGCTCACCCCAAGCCTCTGTGCAGCACCGGCACGGTGACCATCACTGGCCTGAAGTGCATCCAGCACCTCCTGCTCACTTAAACGGCCGTTGCGACGATCAAGCAAGGGCTTGTGCTGAGCGATAGCGGCACCGCCCGAAGGCTTGCTGATGGCTCCACCCTGCGGCACCTCCCCTAGAATGATGTGCTCAGGACGCAGCAACTGCTCCCCGTAGGCCAAAATGGCCGCACGATCCACGATATTGCGCAGCTCGCGTACATTGCCGGGATAGTCATAGGCCATCAAGGTCTCAGCCACCTCAGGGGAGAGCGGGATAAAGCGCTCTCCCTCTTCCATCTGCGCAAGAAAATGCTCGGCCAGCATGGGGACATCGTCGCGCCGCTCGCGCAGTGGTGGTACCTGTACCGGAAAGGCCGACAGGCGATAATAGAGATCCTGGCGAAACTCCCCCTGCTCCACCATCGCCAGCAGGTTGCGATTGGTGGCGGCAATCACTCGCACATTGGCCTTGAGGTAGCTGGTGCCGCCCAAACGACGAAAGCTGCCGCTCTCCAGTACCCGCAGCAGCTTGGTCTGCAAAGACAGCGGCAGCTCACCGATCTCATCGATAAACAGGGTGCCCCCATCAGCCACCTCAAACAGCCCCTTTTTCTGTCGGTTGGCCCCGGTAAACGAACCACGTTCGTGGCCAAACAACTCGCTCTCGATCAGGTTCTCTCCCAGGGTGGCACAATCCACAATAACGAAGGGCAACTCGGCACGATTGGAATACTGGTGCAGGTATTCGGCCACCCGCTCCTTGCCCACCCCGCTTTCCCCCTGCAACAGCACACAGGTGGGGGTCTTGGCCACCCGCTGCAACAGGCTACTGAGGCGCAGCATGGTGCGTGAGCGCCCGATCAGGATATTGTCTTCACTGGGCTTGACCACCGGGTAGATGTACTCCCCCACATAGCGCACCGCACCATCGTCATCAAACAGCGGTGTCGTGTGGATCTGAACATGCTCTTCATGACCGTGCTGATCGTAGTGAATGTGCATCACCTGGGTGGCCTGAGCGGTGCTAAAGACCGTCTCCAATGGACAGTGTTCACCATGCTCGCTACAGGGGGAATCGACCCGGTGAGAGATCTTGTAACATGCCTCGCCAATCACCTCTTCTGCCGAACTCATGCCATAGTGCTCCAGATAGTGGCGGTTGGCTGCGACGATTCGGTAGTTACGGTCAATCACCACAAAGGGATCGGGAATGACATCGATGATCTGCTTACAGGAGGGTTTGTTTAGCATCTTGTCCATGGCTTACCTTATTATCTTGTTATGTCGTATCTACTCGCCCTCTCTCCCCCAATGGGGGAGAGGGGATAACGGGGGCGAGCAGTTACGTTATGTCATAAATTGACATGCCAGCTTCTGCCATTCTGTCACCCGCCTGCTTGGGTGTCAAAACCACGATTAACCCACGATGCTGGGAGGATTCCAATTGATGCGCTTCCCTGCGCCCACTACAATGGACGGCTTTTTTAACCACCCGTTGAGATCCCATGAGTCAGGCAGCCCCCTCCCCCCTTCACCCCCCGTTGACCACACGAGCTGGGGAGAAACGCCATTGGGGCCGCCTTTACGGCAGTAGCGCGGCGCTGGCGATCAGTGCCGCCGCACAGAGCGATGAATTGCTGCTGGTCGTCACTCCGGATACCGCCACGGCAGCCCGTCTGGAGCAGTCGCTGCGCTTTTATCACCGTGCCAGCGATGCCGCGCCGCTGCTAGGCTTTCCCGATTGGGAGACCTTGCCCTACGACACCTTCTCCCCTTACCAGGACATCATCTCCGAGCGCCTAGCTACCCTCTATACCCTGCCACGCACCCAACGGGGGATCCTGATCCTGCCGCTGCGCACCCTGATGCAGCGTCTGGCGCCGCGTGACTATATCGAAGGTTCCAGTTTGATGCTCAAGCAGGGTGACAAGCTCTCGCTGGAGCAGATGCGCCACCAACTGGAGCGCAGCGCCTATAACTGTGTCTCCCAGGTGATGGAGCACGGTGAATTTGCGGTGCGGGGCAGCCTGCTAGACCTCTTCCCGATGGGCAGCGAGGTGCCCTATCGCATCGAGCTGTTCGACGATGAGGTGGAGAGCATTCGCACCTTCGATCCGGAGACCCAGCGCAGCGACGAGAAGGTCAGCGAGATCCGGCTGATGCCTGCACGGGAGTTTCCCCTCGATGAGGGTGGGATCCGACGCTTTCGTGAGAACTGGCGGGCGAATTTGGAGGGCAACCCCACCGAAAGCAATGTCTATCGGGATGTCAGCAACGGACTGGCCCCGGCGGGGATCGAGTACTATCTGCCACTGTTCTTCGAGCAGACCGCCACCTTGTTCGACTACCTGCCAGAGCGCACCCGGCTGTTTACCCTGGAGGGCGTGGACGAGGCCGCCGAGGCCTTCTTCGGCGAGTATCAGGAGCGCTATCAGATCGCCCAGTACCACCGCGATCACCCACCATTGCCACCACAACGGCTATTTCTCGATGTGCCCGAGCTGTTTGGTCAATTCAAACACTATCCGCGTCAATTACTGCAAGGCTTCGAACTGCCCGAAGGCAAGCACGGCGAGAACTTCGCCTGCGCCCGCCCACCCAGTCTGACCCTGGACCCCCGCGCCGAGCAGCCCAGCGGGGCCTTGCAACACTTTGTGGACAACTTTGCCGGACGGGTATTATTCGCCGCCGAGTCGGCCGGACGACGCGAGTCGCTGCTCAAAACCTTGCAGGGCTGTGAGATCCACCCCAGCCCCTTCGAGCACTGGCAGGACTTTCTCACCGCCGACAGTCCATTCGGCATCGTGGTCGCCCCGCTAGAGCATGGCCTGCTGCTGGACTCGCCCAAACTGGCGGTGATCGCCGAAAGTCAGCTCTATGGCGAGCAGGTGATGCAACGCCGCCGTCGCCGCAAGGGACGCAAGGGCGATCCGGACATGGTGGTCCAAAGCCTGGCCGAACTGGAACCGGGCGCAGCGGTAGTACACGAGGACCATGGTGTGGGCCGCTATACTGGCCTGCAAAGGCTCACCCTCGGTGACCACGAGGGTGAGTTTCTCACCCTGGAATACGCCGGTGGCGACAAACTCTATGTCCCCGTGGCCTCCCTGCACCTGATCAGCCGATACAGCGGTGGCGGCAGTGAGCATATCCCCCTGCACAGGCTCGGCAGCGGCCAATGGGAGCGGGCCAAACGCAAGGCCAGCGAGCGTATTCGTGATGTGGCCGCTGAACTGCTGGATATCTACGCCCGCCGTGCCGCCCGCCAAGGCCATGTCTACCCCTTTGAAGAGCAGCAATACAATGCCTTCTGTGCCGGTTTCCCCTTCGAGACCACCCCCGACCAGCAGGATGCCATCGATGCCGTGCTAAACGATCTGCGTGGCCCGCAGCCCATGGATCGCCTGGTCTGCGGCGATGTCGGCTTCGGCAAGACCGAGGTGGCGATGCGCGCCGCCTTCGTCACCGTAATGGCAGGGCGTCAAGTGGCGGTACTGGTGCCCACCACCCTGCTGGCCGAACAACACGCCGAGAACTTCCGCGACCGCTTTGCCGACTGGCCGGTGCGCATCGAATCCATGTCGCGCTTTCGCAGCAACAAAGAGCAACAGCAGGTGAGCGCTGCCCTGGGGGAGGGCAAGGTGGATATCGTGATCGGCACCCACAAGCTGCTGCAACAGGGGATCAAATACCAACAACTGGGGATGGTGATCATCGACGAGGAGCACCGCTTTGGCGTCAAGCAGAAGGAGACCTTCAAGGCGTTGCGCGCCGAGGTGGACGTGCTGACCCTCACCGCCACCCCGATCCCCCGCACCCTCAACATGGCCATGGGCGGGATCCGCGACCTCTCCATCATCGCCACCCCACCGGCCAAGCGGCTGGCGGTCAAGACCTTTGTCCACGAATGGAACCCGGAGATCGTACGCGAGGCCTGTCTGCGCGAGATCCGCCGTGGTGGCCAGGTCTACTTCCTGCACAACGAGGTGGACAGCATAGAGCGCATGGCCCGCGAACTGGACGAGATGCTGCCCGAAGCCGGGATCCGTATCGCCCACGGCCAGATGCGTGAGCGTGACCTGGAACGCACCATGTCCGACTTCTACCACCAGCGCTTCAACATCCTGGTGTGTACCACCATCATCGAGACCGGGATCGACATACCCACCGCCAACACCATCATCATGAACCGCGCCGACCGTCTGGGGCTGGCGCAGATGTATCAGTTGCGCGGGCGGGTTGGTCGCTCCCACCACCGCGCCTACGCCTACCTGATGGTGCCCTCGCGTCGGGCAATGACCAAAGACGCCCTCAAGCGGCTGGAGGCGATCGAGGCCATCGAGGAACTGGGCACCGGCTTTACCCTCGCCACCCACGACCTGGAGATCCGCGGGGCGGGCGAATTGCTTGGTGAAGAGCAAAGCGGCCAGATCAACGAGATCGGCTTTTCCCTCTACTCCGAGTTGCTGGAAAGAGCGGTCAAGGCCCTGCAGGATGGTAAAGAACCCGAGCTGGAACGGCCACTGCTGCACGGCAGTGAAGTGGATCTCGGTGTGCCGGCACTGCTGCCCGATGACTACCTGCCCGATATCCACAGCCGCCTGCAGATCTACAAGCGCATCGCCAACGCCAACTCGCTGGAGCAACTGGACGAGTTGCAGGTAGAGATGATCGATCGCTTTGGCCTGTTGCCGGAAATGGCCAAAAACCTCTTCACCATCACCGAGTTGAAGCTGCGTCTTACCCCACTGGGGATCAGCAAGGTCGAATTAGGGCCCAAGGGCGGGCGGATCACCTTTGTCGCAGAGCCCAACATCGACCCCATCCGCCTGATCGAGCTGATCCAGAAACAGCCGCGCCAATACCAGTTGGATGCCCAGCAGCGCCTGCGCATCCAGGGCGAACTGCCGGATATCGACGCCAGACTCGCTTTATTAGAGAAATTACTGCGCCAGCTCTCCGCCTGACTGGCAAAGTGTGGGACAATAGCACCCAAAGAGACTGACTCAGGAGCAACAAGGGCATGTCTTCAGAACTGTCATTCCGATTTCGAGAGCTAGGCAACTTTCTCTCCGCCATGCTCGCCAGTGGGCAAGGGCGACGTATTGCCCTTACCCACCTACTCAACGCGCTGATCCTGGCCGCTATGGTGCTGGGGATGGTGCTGGTGGCACTGTTTGGTCTGTTCGAGGGGATGATCCCGCGCCGTCACAACCTGGCGATGGGATTGGTGGGGCTGTTCATGTTCTTCACCTTGCTGCCCCTGACCATGCCTTTCTTCTCCTTCAAGGAACTGCTCAACCGGCTGGTGTGGCGTCTCACCCGCCGTCGCCTGTTTATCAACCTGAGCAGTCATGTGTTTTATCGCCCCACCTGGAATGGCGGGATCTCGCTCCACCTGGCCAAGGCCTCCAGCCTGCTGG
This sequence comes from Ectothiorhodospiraceae bacterium, assembly GCA_007125455.1. Classification (GTDB taxonomy): domain Bacteria; phylum Pseudomonadota; class Gammaproteobacteria; order Thiohalomonadales; family Thiohalomonadaceae; genus SLDE01. The sequence continues at coordinate 960 of SLDE01000186.1, read as the reverse complement.
GCGAAAAATACCGTCTGCTCAGCGGCCAAACCGGCGGCAAGATCAAGAACACCAGTCGCGAACTGGGGCTGTCACTGGCTCGTTCGATCCGCGATGCGGTACGCCGTTCACGTCGTCTGGTCAGCCGTGGCCGCCTCCAGCCAGAGCAACGCATCGTCGGTGCCACCTATGGCTATCTGTTCGGTGCCGCCAAAAGCAAGCTGCGTCTTCGCCGCCATCAGCCTGTCTGGTGGTCGAGGATCGTCAACGGGGTCTTCTACCGTTACGGTGCCATGCACGCCATCTTCATGTACTACATCATCCACGACACCCTCCCCCCCTCCTTCGATCCGGTGTACTTCACAGCCAATGTGGGTGATGTGATCGGCAAAGGCAGCCCCTAAAGGGGCGACCGGCCATAAGCTCTTTAACAAATACTAATTATTTCAAAGATATATACCCCCGTCACAGATTGCGCTACTATCAGCAGGTATTCGTTTTTTTCTGGGTATTGCCAGGACAAGGGGGGGAGTATGCTTAGCCTGAAACCGGCTGGATATCTTGGCTATCGGACTATGTTGTTGGCGTGTTTCAGTCTATGGATGTTGAGCACCGTAACGGTATCGGCCAGCTACCTGGACGAGATCGAGCAGGAAGCACTGCGTGGTGATGCCACACAGGATGTGCTACTAACGCCCTCACACGACACAGCTAACTACAGCGCACCGTCAGAGACCATCCAGCAGGGCTTGGATCAAGGGGGATTCGAGAGGGTACTGCAAAACAACTACTACGGCAGCTTCCTCTTCTACTCGCGCCTGAACGACCAAAACAAGGCTGTGGTGTACGACGAATACAAAAAAAACAACGACATAGATCATCTTCGTGAAATCATTCGAGCCAAGATGAAATAGGAGACTACCCACATGAAACCCGCCGTATTACTGCTCTCCTTGCTGGGGGCGGTCGCATTCAGCACAT
>SLDE01000024.1 GCA_007125455.1 Ectothiorhodospiraceae bacterium | reverse complement strand
GCGATGGTGTTGAACTCTTTGGCCACACCGCCCGCCTTCTCGATCTCGCGCGCCACCAGTTGGCCCATGTCCTTGAGGTGCACGTGGCCGGGGACAAACTGGGTAAAGGAATTGGCCACCGCGATGATCGGCTTGGAAAAATCCTCATCCTTCATGCCGGTGGCGCGCCACAGGGAGCGCGCCCCGGCCATGTTACGACCGTGGGTGGAGGTGCGGGAACGGTATGCAGGCATGATCACTCTCTCAGACGATGGGCGCGCCGGGCGCCAAAAGAACCAAACGGAGCGCGCAGCGCCCCGCCTTGAAATGTAAGTTTACACCGAGCAGTGGGCCTTCGCTGCTACATCCACTCGGAACGCAGGCCACGCTGGCGACGGCGCAGCAGCGATGGCAGTATCAGGCCCAGAATCAGCCCGGCCCCCAACACCCCACCACCGGCGATCAGCCAGTCGCGCTGCACATCGGTACGCAGTACCGCATTATCCAGCTCCTGCCGATAGGCACGCTCTTCCAGCTCATTGATTTGTTCCAGCAGGCGCCGATTCTCCTCCATCAGCCGCATCGGCTCTGCGGCGGAGGCGACAAAGCTTTCATGCTGCTGACGCAGGCTGTCGCGCGCATCGCGCAGGCGTTCGATATCATCCTGCTGGCTGGCAAACTGGGTGCGGATCTCCTCCACCTCGCGGCGCATGGCGGCGTTCTCGCCCTCCAGCCGCTGCGCCCTGGCCTGGAACTCGGCCAGCCGATCCCGTGCCGCCGGTTCGTCCATCAGGAAACGCGAGATCACCCAACCCTCAATATCATCGGCCCGCACGCGGCTCCAGCCGTCCTGGGTCTCCAGCACAGTCACCGGGGTACCGGCGGGCAACATGCGCAGGATGCGAAACTCATTGCCCGGCTCGCGGCGCAGGTCGAGGGAAAGGTCATCGGTGATGAAGCGTTGCTCAGCGATCAGGCTGCCGGGAAGCAAAAGCAGCAGCAAGGCTGCGGTGAAAATACTGCGCACAGGGTCGTATCCTCGTGTTGTGGCGTCTTGCGGCTGTCGGTGTGACGAATGAGAGGATATTGTACGGAGATGGCGGCCCATGTAAACGGTAAAGTCGAAGCCGAGTACATGCATTGGAAGAAAATAGGCTGCCGGGCAGCGGTAAAAGGAAAAAGACCACTTCCCTGTGGCGCTACGGGAACAATCAGTTACTGGGCAAAAAACGCTCACTGTGGATCTTCGCAGCAGGCAGCCCCAGCGCGCTGGCCACCGCCTCGCAGGCGGCGACCATCGCTGGCGGGCCACAGAGGTAGATATCCGGCGACTTGCCCGCCGCTAGGCTCTCGGCCAGGTCGCGTTTCAGTGCCTCGGCGGGATTGCCGACAAAACCCTGCCACTCCCCCTGCGGATGCCAGACGCACAACACCTGTCTGAGCCCCGGCAAGATGGCCTGTAATCCGGCCAGCTCGGCCTGGGCAAAGCGATCCGATTCGCGGTTCAAGCCCAGGTAGAGCCTTGTCGGCTGCATCGCCCCCATCTCCCCCATCCAGCGCAACATCGCGAGGATCGGTGCCAGTCCGGTGCCGCCGGCGACAAACCAACGCGGAGCAAGGCTGGACTCATCCAGGCTGAAGTGGCCAAACGGCCCCCTGATCTTCAGGTGATCACCGGCCTTGGCCTGGCGCAGCCAGTGGGAGAAATGCCCCTCGGGCTGCAAGCGGATGTAGAATTCCAGCCGCCCCTCCCAGTTGGGGGTGTTGGCAATCGAGTAGGCGCGGGTCACCCCGCTATCGGGCAGGGTCAGCTCCATGTATTGCCCCACCTCGAAGCTGACACTGGCATCACCGTTGGGGTCGGGGGATAGCAGCAACACCAGGTTAACCACCTCGCCACCCACCGGCTCGACCACCGCCACCGTGGCCTCGCGCTCGACCGGGGGCGGGGCCTGAATCCCCGCCAGATCCACATCCACCGCCACCACCAGGTCGCTGCGCGGGTAGCTGCTGCACAATAGCGTCTCGCCCCGCTGGCGATCCGCCTCACTGAGCGCCTCGGGGCTGTGGGGCCCCAGCTCGATGGCCCCGTCTTGGCAGTGACCGCGACAAACCCCGCAGCTACCGGAGCGACACATGGCCGGTAGGCTCAGCCCCTGGCGTGCCGCCGCTGCCAAGACGTTTTCATCAGGGGCGCAGTCAAAGCCCAGCTGCTGGCCGTCACGGGTGTGCAGTTCAACCTTGAAGGCCTTACTCATCGCCACAGCTCACGCGACCTTGCCTTGCAGGGCGGCAGCAAGATCCGCCTCGGGGGTGGTGAGCGGCTGGATATTGAAGGCCTCCACCAGCTTGGCCAGCACTGGCGGGGTGATGAAGGCGGGCAGGGTTGGCCCCAGACGGATATTGCGCACCCCCAAGGCCAGCAGGGTCAATAATACCGCTGCCGCCTTTTGCTCAAACCAGGAGAGCACCATCGAAAGCGGCAGTTCGTTCAGCTCGCAGTCAAAGGCCTCGGCCAGCGCCGCCGCCACCTTGATCGCCGAATAACTGTCGTTGCACTGGCCCATGTCGAGCAGACGCGGAATGGTGCCGATCGCGCCGTGATCCTGCTGATTAAAGCGGTACTTGGCACAGCCCAGGGTGAGCACCACGGTGTCCTGCGGGGTCTGCTCGACAAAATCACTGTAGTAGTTGCGCCCCGGTGCCGCGCCGTCACAGCCGCCCACCAGGAAGAAGTGTTTAATCGCCCCGGCCTTGACCGCGTCGATCACCTGGTCGGCTACCCCCAACACCGCATCGCGGCCAAAGCCAGTGGTGATATGCTGTGCTGCAGGCTCATCCTTAAAACCGGGCAGCGCCCTGGCGGCGGCGATCAGGGTCGAATAATCGTGGTTTTCGATATGCCGCACGCCCGGCCAGCCCACCGGGCCACTGGTGAAGATCCGCTGGCGATAGGCGGGCTGTGGCTCGATGATGCAGTTGGAGGTCATCAGCACCGGGCCGGGGAAGGCGGCAAACTCGCTCTGCTGATCCTGCCAGGCACCACCGTAGTTGCCGATCAGGTGGGGGTGTTTTTTCAACTCGGGATAGCTGTGGGCGGGCAGCATCTCGCCGTGGGTGTAGACGTGGATCCCCTGATCCTGGGTGGCCTCCAACAGGGCCTCCAGATCCACCAGATCATGACCACTGACCAGGATCGCCTTGCCCACCACCGGGGTGGTGCGTACCTGACCGGGTTGCGGGTGGCCGAAGCGGCCGGTATTGCCGGCATCCAGCAGCGCCATCACCTGGAGATTCAACTGACCCACCGCCAGCGCCTCGTTGACCAACTGCCCGGCATCACTGGGTTCATCGGCGAGAAAGGCCAGCAGGCGTTCCATCTCGGCATACACCTCGTCGCTCTCCTGCCCCAGCATGCGCGCATGATGGGCATAGGCAGCGACACCCTTGAGGCCATAGAGCACCAGTGCACGCAGGCCGATCACATCCTCGCCCAGCTGCTCGATCCCGGCAGTAATCGCCGCCTCGGGTGCCTGGGCCAGCAGGGCCTCGATGTCGCTGGCGGGCACAAAGGCCGCCGCGCCAGCCAGCGGCTCAAGCGCCGCCCCACCGGCCTGTTCGCAGGCCGCCTGCACCGTATCACGCAGCTGATTTGCCTGATTGATCAGCTGGGTGAAGCGGGCGGGGTTGAAGTTGACATTGGTCAGGGTGGTAAACAGCGCGTAGAGCATGAACTGACCGGCCTCACGCTGGGGGCTCCCCAGCTCACGGGCACGCCGGGCGTGGACGGCCAGCCCCTTCACCTCGTGGATCAGCAGATCCTGCAGATCGGAAGTGGTAGCGTCCTTGCCGCAATTGCCGCGTGCGCTGGCGCAACCGAGGCTATCGGCACTGCGGGCGGTCTGTTCACACTGGTAACAAAACATGCTGGTATTCCCCTGATGATTGAATCGAGGGGACATGGTGCCAGCACGCGGGAGGGGTGTACTTGATCTTTATCAAGCCCACCTTCTGGGCCATGAAACCTTGGCAACTCACCTCAAACAGAGCCCCTTCTACGCAGACAATGACAAAGCACGGTGCCGACGTGGAATGTCATCCCACGCCACACCGACGCCTAAGACCTGCCTCCGAAACATCCAGCCCTTACTTGTCGAAGACAAACTCGCCATCGGCGACATCGACCCGGATGGTATCCCCTGGCAGGTAGCGTCCGGCGAGGATCGCCTGGGCCAACGGATTTTCGATGTACTGCTGGATCGCACGCTTGAGCGGACGCGCACCGTAGACCGGATCGAAACCGGCCTCGCCGATCTTGTCCAGTGCCACCTCGCTCAGCTCCAGCGCCAGCTCGCGCTCGACCAGGCGCGTACGCAGGTACTGGAACTGGATGTCGGCGATGGCGCGGATCTGCTCTTTGAGCAGCGGGTGGAACACCACCACCTCGTCGATGCGGTTGATAAACTCGGGGCGGAAGTGCTGGCCGACCACCTCCATCACGGTGGTCTTGATCCGGCCGTAATGCTCGTCACCGGCCATCTCCTGGATCAACTGCGAGCCGAGATTGGAGGTCATCACGATCACGGTGTTGCGAAAGTCCACGGTACGCCCATGACCGTCGGTAAGGCGACCATCATCCAGCACCTGTAGCAGGATGTTAAACACATCCGGGTGGGCCTTTTCCACCTCGTCGAGCAGGATCACCGAGTAGGGCTTTCGCCGCACGGTTTCGGTCAGATAGCCGCCCTCTTCGTAGCCCACATAGCCGGGCGGGGCACCGATCAGGCGCGCCACCGAATGCTTCTCCATGAATTCGGACATGTCGATGCGCACCAGTGCCTCTTCGGTGTCGAACAGGAAACCTGCCAGCGCCTTGCACAGCTCGGTCTTGCCCACCCCGGTGGGGCCAAGGAACAGGAAGGAGCCATTGGGGCGGTTGGGATCGGACAGACCGGCGCGGGAGCGGCGGATGGCATCGGCCACCGCGCGGATCGCCTCGTCCTG
>SLDE01000189.1 GCA_007125455.1 Ectothiorhodospiraceae bacterium | reverse complement strand
CTCATGCGGCGCGATAGTGCGTTAAAAAATGGCTCAAAATGCTCATTTACTACTTGTAAACTCCGCTTTTTCGCCATTTTTTGCCTTCTCTCGCACTCGCCTGAGCGACAACAACAGCCTGTTAGTCTTAAGCGTTTGTCCGAGATTGCACCTTTTGGGCCACGCTGGCAAGGCTTTGCCCCTTCGCATTGTGCAGGGAATCATTTCCCGCAGGCGATGTCATAATCGCGCATTAGATAAAAAAATGGAGTCTGCATGAAGCGCCTGCCCCTGTTGCTGATTTTTCTTCCCCTGCTGTTCGCCTGTTCCGGTGAGCCCGATGAGGGGCCACAGCGTCCCGCCCAGCGCCCGCTACCCGCGGTGGAGGTGGCTGAGGTGCTGCACCACGAGATCGGCCAACAGCTAAAGCGCACCGCGACCTTGCGTGCCTGGAGTGAGGTACGTTTGAGTACCGAGGAGGAGGGACGTATCGAGCGCCTACCTCATTATCCCGGTGATCGTGTCAGCCAGGGGGATGAGCTGCTGCGTCTGGATCAGGCCCTGCTCGCGGCCCAGCTAAGCAAGGCCCGTGCAGTGCGCGAGCAGGCGGAGCTGGACCTGCGCCGTCTGGATCGCTTGCAGGCTAGCCGGGTGGTGGCAGAGGATGAGCTGGCCCGTGCCCGCACCGCCGTCCAGGTGGCGATCGCTGAGGAAGACCTGCTGCGCACCCGCCTATCCAACACCCGTATCCGTTCTCCCTTTGACGGGGTGATCATCGCCCGCCTGGCCGAGCCCGGTGATAGTGTCGGGCGCTTTAACCATGTTTTGACCCTCGCCGACATCAGCCGACTACTGGTGGAGCTGCGGCTGTCCGAACTGGCCCTGCCGGGGCTGGCGGTGGGGGACAAGGTCACCTTGCGGCTGGATAGCCTGGCCGATGAGAGCTTTGTGGCCAAGGTATTACGCATCCATCCCACCGTCGACCCGACCACCCGTCAGGGTGTGGTGGAGCTGTTGATCGAGCAGCCACCGGCCCAGGCCCGTCCCGGCCAACTGGTGCGGGTGGAGCTGGGCTTGCGCCCACTGCCGCGCACCACCATCCCCTTTGTTGCCTTGCGTCGTGATACTCAGGGTGAGTATGTGTTCACTGTCGATGAGCAGATGGTATTACAGCGGACCCCAGTACGCAGCGGGATCCAGCTGGGGGAACGGGTCGAGATCAGTAGCGGCCTGGAGGCCGGGCAGCAGGTGGTCAAGGGTGGCTTTCTTGGGCTGGCCGAGGGTATGACGGTGCGTCTGCCCGCTCGTGAGGGGGCGCAATGAGTCAGCGCTTCAAGGCGATCCATGGCGGCGGGCTGGCCGCCTGGGCGATCCGCCACCCCATCGGGGTGACCATGATCGCCATGGCGGCGGTGGTCTTGGGCCTGTTCGCCCTGGATCGCCTCTCGGTGGACCTGCTGCCCGAGCTGATCTACCCGGAGATCCGGGTGCGCATCATCGATCCCGGTGTGCCCGCCAGCGTAATGGAGGATCGGGTCACCCGTCCCCTGGAGGAGCAACTGGCGGTCACCGAGGATGTCACCTCGATCCAGTCGGTCACCACCGAGGGCTCGACCACGGTGGATCTGAGCTTCTCTTACGGCACCGACATCGATGTGGCCCTGCGCGATGCCAGCACCCGGCTGGATCGGGCGCGCCGTTTCTTTCCCGATAGCATCGATCCGCCCATCATCTTTAAGCGCGACCCCTCCCAGATCCCCGTGGCGGAGTTTGTTGTCAGCTCTACCTCACTGGGCACGGCCGAGTTGCGCGACTGGGTGGAGTACGACTTCACCCCCCACTTTCTCAACCTGCCAGGGGTGGCCGCGCTGGAGACGGGTGGCGGCACCCTGCGCGAGATCCTGATCGAACCGGATCAACAGCGCCTGGCCGCGGTTGGGCTGAGCGTGAACGCGCTGATCGAAACCCTGCAGCGCAACAACGATGAGTTTCCCGGCGGGCGACTGACCATGTCCGAGCTGGAGATGAGCAGCCGCACCTCGGCGCGGGTTGGCAGCATCGACGAGTTGCGCCAACTACCGATCCGTCTGGCCGACGGTGATACCGTGGCGCTGGAGCAGTTGGCGCGCATCCGTGACGGGCAGAGCGATGAGCGCATCAAGGTGCGCCTCAACGGCACGCCTGGGGTCAAGGTCTCGGTGCAGAAGCAGCCCAATGCCAATACCATCGAGGTGGTCGACGCGGTACATCAGCGCATGGCGCAACTGCAGCGCCAGGGGATGATCAGTGACGATATCACCATCTCACAGCAGGCCGATCAGGCGGTGTTCGTGCGCAATGCGCTCAATAATGCCGCCCTGGCCGCACTCTCCGGCACCGTGCTGGCGATGCTGGTGGTCTACCTCTTCCTGGGAGATATCCGTCGTACCCTGATCATCGGCAGCGCCATCCCCTTGGCGGTGATGGTCACCTTTTCCCTGATGGGTGCCAGCGGCTTGACCTTTAACATCATGACCCTGGGCGGCCTCGCGCTGGGGGTTGGCATGTTGGTGGACAACACCATCGTGATGCTGGAGAACATCCAGCGCCACCAACAGCAGGGCGAAGACGGGCTACAGGCCGGCAGGAATGCCGCCAGCGAGATCAACAGCGCCATCGTTGCCGCCACCAGCACCAACCTGGCGGCGGTGTTGCCGTTCCTGTTTATCGGCGGGCTGGTGGGGCTGCTGTTTCGCGAGCTGATTATCACCATCTCCGCCGCCATCGTGGCCTCGATGGTGGTGGCACTGACCCTGATCCCCGCCTGGGCGGCACGGGTGCGGGGACACGATGTCAATATCGTCAGCCGTACCCTGGGGCGTGGGGTACGCTGGCTGCAACAGCACTACAGCGATGGCCTGGGCTGGCTGTTGCGCCGTTGGCCAGCGCAGCTGCTGGTGGTCGTGGCACTGCTCGGCGCGTTGCTGTTCAGTCTGGATACCTTCCGCGACGCACGCCAGACCTTCCTGCCCAGCATCGACACCGGCGAGGTGATGATGATCGTGCGCAGCAATCCGGGGATCTCGCTGGCCGAGATGGACCGCGAAGTACGCCGTATCGAGGCGCTGTTGCAACAGCAGCCCGAAGTGGAATCGGTATTCAGCTTCGTCGGCGGATCAATCTTCGGCCGCACCGAACGCGAGACCAGCAACCGCAGCATGATCACCATCCAACTGGTGCCGCGTTCCCAGCGTGAGATGAACAGCGATGAGTGGATTGCACAGATGAACGGCAAGATCCGCCGACTGGAGCTGACCGGCTTCCGGGTGATGATGCGCAACCGTGGGATCCGTGGGATCCGCACCAGCACCGGCGACGACGATGTCAGCCTGCGCCTGCAGGGGCCCGATACCCTGGTCTTGCGTGAACAGGCCGATGCGCTGATCGAACACCTTAGCCCGGTGGTGGGGATCCGCAATCTGCAACACTCTGCCGATGAGATCCGCCAGGAGCTCAGCCTGCGCCTGGATCGCGAGCGTGTCGCCCAACTCGGCATGGATGCGCAAAGCATTGGGCAAATGCTGCGTTTGGCCTTGGATGGGCGGGTAGTAAGTGATTACATCGATGGCGACCGCGCCTATGATATCCGACTGCGCCTGCCAGCGCAGGAGATCGACTCACCGCTGGCCTTGGAGCAACTGATCCTGCGCAGCGGCGGTGGCGAGAGCGTGACCCTGGGCGAGATCGCTCAACTGGAACTGATCGCCACCCCCTCCCAGATCCGCCGTGACCGCCAGCGGCGGATCGTAGAGATCAGCGCCACCCTGACCGGCGAGCTGACCTATGGCGAGGTGCATTATGCGTTGCAGGATCGTCTTAGCGAGTTCGAGCTGCCCCGGGGCTACAACGTCTACGACAGTGGCCAATACGAGGCCATCGAGGAGGGGCGTCGCCTTAGCCAGATCCTTATCGGTCTGGCGCTGTTCCTGGTGTTCGTGGTGATGGCGATTCAATACGAATCCCTGCGCAACCCGGTGCTGATCATGCTGGGGGTGCCGTTTGCCATCATCGGCGTGGCGCTGGGGCTACAGCTCACCGGGCTGCCGATCTCCATGCCGGTTTGGCTGGGGGTGATCATGTTGGTGGGGATCGTGGTCAATAACGCCATCATCCTGGTGGAGTACATGGACATCGCCCGTGCCAACGGCCTGGCCCTCATTGATGCGATCACCGAGGCGGCACGTCTGCGTCTGCGCCCGATCCTGATGACCACCCTCACCACCGTGTTCGGTATGTCGCCGCTGGCACTGGGCTGGGGCGAAGGGGCCGAGATGCTGCAACCGCTGGCGATCAGTCTGATCTCCGGCCTCAGCCTGTCGATGCTGGTCACCCTGATGTTGATCCCCATCCTTTACCGCCTGGCCCATCTCAAGGGTAGCCCAGCCTGACGGCGGCGAGGCGGGGAGCTTGGCACCATCCGCCTACTTGCAAAAAAGGTATCTACTCGCCCCCTGTATCCCCTCTCCCCCAATGGTGGAGAGGGGGTAAAGGGGGCGAGCAGTTAGCAAAAAAGGATGAGTTTGCCCTGTTGAGGTCGAATTGCACTTTGACGTCTGCCCGATCGTCTGCTTAGCTTATGTACCAGCCAGCGGTGATGTCACGTGGCCCCGCCAACTCAATCCCCCTTGCAGTGCACCTTGTGCGCTGCTTTTTTATGCCTGTAATAGGCTGGCTGGGATGTTCCCGGCAATCCATCCAGCGATTAGCGCCACTACACGCTCAGCCACCGTTCCACCAGCCACCCAGCCCGAGGTAGAGCATCAGCGCCACCAGCAACAGCGCCAGCCCGCTCAGGCTGTCCATCATGTCCTGGGCGGTGGCGCGGCGGTGCAGTTGCTGGAGGCGATGGCCCAGCTGTTGCCACCAGTGCTGGGGCAGTTCGGGCCGGGGGCTATGCTGGTGGAGGTGTTTCAGTCCCTTGCTGCAGCTCTCGGCGATGTCACCGGCGGGCCAGTTGGGTAGCGCACGGCGCAGCAGCAGCCAGGCGAGGGCCGCCCCCAGCAGTAGCGGCCACAGGGCCGCCCAGAGCTTGATGCTGATCGTCACCTCCAGCAGCCACAGTGCTGCCAGCCAAGGGCCGAATAAACAGGCGAGCAGTGCCAGCCCCCAGCCGCCCCACAACCCCTCGGCCTGCGGCGTGGTCGGGAGGGGCTTGGCGCGTAGCAGTTGCATAAAGCGCAGCATCAGCAGGGTGGTACCCGCCGCCCCCAGGGCGAGTAGCCAGGTAAGGTAGCCATAGTCCTCGGGCAGCGGTGCCTTGATCGCCCCTTTGGCCAGTGCGCCCCCGGCCAGGGGTGCCCCGGCCAGGCTCAGTGCCGCCAAAGCGCTGGCGATAAGGATGAGGCGGGTTGGCCCCAGCCGCATCGCCATGCCGACACTCAAAAACAGCAATCCCTTGGTAAAGGCGTGGTGCAGGGCATAGAGGCTCAGCGCCGGCAGCAGCAGCGGCCAGAGTGCGGGCTGTCCCAGCCCCACCCCGAGGATGGTGACCATCACCCCCATCTGGCTCACCGAGGAGTAGGCCAGCACCGCCTTGATGTTGTGCTGCACCAGTCCGTAGCCCACCCCAAAGAAGGCTCCGGCCAGCCCCAGGACGATCACTGCCTGGCTGGCCTCGGGCAGGGCTACCTCGCCCAGTGGCAAAAAGCGCAGCCAGCCGAACAGGCCAGCCTTGATCATCACCCCGCTCAGCACCGCGCTGGCCGGTACCGGTGCCGCTGGGTGAGCCAGCGGCAGCCAGGCGTGCAGCGGCAGCATCCCCGCCTTGATGCCAAAGCCGCCCAGCAGCAGGGCGACGATGATCCCCTGCCAGGGGGCCTCGGCGATCGCCGCAGGCAGGGCCGCCAGGGCCACCTCGCCCCCGGCGCTGGCCACCGCCAGCAGCAGCCCCGCCAGCAGCATCCCCTCACCGAGGATCGCCAGCACGATATAGACCGTGCCCGCGTGCAAGGCCGCCTCGCTACGCTCGTGGATCACCAGGCCCCAGGCGGCGAAGGTCATCATCGCGAAGAACAGGTAGAAGCTGGCCACATCGGCGGCCAGGATCAGGCCGATATTACCCGCCATCGCCAGCAGCCAGCACATCTCAAAGGTATGGGCCCAGCGGTCGCCCTTCTCCCAGCCACGCTCAAACCAGGAGGCGGCCAGCCACAGCAGTGCCGTGAACAGCAAAAAGACCTGCCCGGTAGCGTCCAGGGTAAACTCCACCCCGAACAACACCCCCGGCCAGGCCACGGTGGTTCCCAGTGGTACAAACAAGGCGCTGAGCAGGGCGGGCAGGGCGCTCCAGGGGATCAATGGACGCAGCCAAGTGCGCAACTCCGCCACACTCAGCAGGATCGCCAGCGTCAGTGGGGTCAGAAATGCCAGTGCAAGTAGCCAGTTCATTGTTAAAAAAAACTCAACGCAGAGGACGCGGAGAGCGCCGAGTTTATGGGGTTGTGGCTAGGAAAGAGGCGATGAAATGTATGACAACAGAAGATTGTATGCATCGATATTCCCTGTCCTCCTCTGCGAACTCTGCGCTCTCTGCGTTGAAAAATCATGGGAAATACTCCCGGCGGACGATCAGCTCGGCCCAGGCCAGCGGGCTGTTGGGGCTGGCGGCGAACAGGCCGGTGATCAGGCTCGCCCCGGCGACGAACAGGGTGGGCAGTAGCAGCATCAGCGAGGTCTCGTGGCGCGCACTGAGCGAGCGCTCTTCCGGCCAGGTCTCTGGTGGTGGGCGGAACCAGGCACGGTAGATGGCGGGCAGGAAGTAGGCGGCGTTGAGGGCACTGCTGAGCACCAGCACGCCGATCCACCACCATTGCCCGGCCTCCAGCGCGCCGATCCCCAGATACCATTTGCTGATAAAACCGGCCAGTGGCGGCAGGCCGATCATCCCCAGTGCGCCAAGGGTGAAGGCGAGCATGGTCAGTGGCATGCGTTTACCCGCGCCGTTTAGCTCGCTGACCTTGTGTACCCCCAGGGTTTCGGCCAGGTTGCCGGCGCAAAAGAACAGCGTGATCTTCATCAATCCCTGGTGGACCAGGTGGACCAGCCCGCCCACCAGTGCAATGGGGCCGACCATCGCCGCCCCCAGGGTGATGTAGGAAACCTGGCTGATGGTGGAGAAGGCCAGGCGGCGCTTGATGTCGTCCTGCGCCAGCGCCCGTAGCGAGCCCCACAGGATGGTGAGCGCCGCCAGCACGGCCAGTACCGTGGTGACCCCCAGCGCCTGGGCCAACGCGATCCCCAACACATCGTAGAGGATGCGCACCACGCCGAAGGCCCCCGCCTTGACCACCGCCACCGCATGCAGCAGTGCGCTCACCGGGGCTGGGGCCACCATCGCGGTGGGCAGCCAGCCGTGCAGCGGCACCAGTGCCGCCTTGACCCCCACCCCGGCCAGAAGCAAGAAGGCGATCCAGCGTAGTGTGTGTTCACTCAGTCCGTGACCTTCGGGCAGCGCCCCGCCCGCAGTGAAGACCACCGGACCGACCAGGGTATAGAGCCATACCGTGCCGATGAACAACAGCGCCCCACCGCAGAGGGTATAGGCCAGGTAGATCGCCCCGCCATGCAGTGCCTTGCGGGTGCCGCGGTGGATCACCAGCGGCCAGGTGGTGAGGGTGAGCAGTTCAAAGAAGATCAGGAAGGTCAGCAGGTTGCCCGCCATAGCGATCCCGGCGGTCGCCGAGACACACAGGCTGAAAAAGCCGAAGAAGCGGCTGCGATGGGGCGAGCCTTCCAGATAGCCGATGGCATAGATGGTGGTGACAAGCCACAGCAGCGCCGAGAGGGTAAGAAACAGCAGCGCCAGCGGATCGGGGCGCAGCAGCAGCTCGGCCCCCTCCATTAGCGGCAGGCTGAAGCTGTACTCCTTGCCCTGATAGACCCCGGCCAGCAAGACCCCCACCAGCGACAGCTTAAGCACTGCCGCGCCCAGATTCAGCCCGATGCGCAGCCCATGCTGCTGCTGGCGCAGGGTAAAGATCGCCAGCCCGGCCAGCGCCGAGACCAGGATCACCAACAGTGGTAGCCAATCACCCATCGCTTTCCTTTGATGTTAAAAAAAGATCTTTCAACACAGAGGCCACAGAGTACACAGCGGTTTCTGTGTGTTTAGGGACGGCACTGCTGGCGTTTTGGTTGACCACCTTGCATGGCTTTTCTCCGTACTCTCTGTGTTGAAATGTTTTAGGTATTTCATCTTAAACTCACCGGCATGCCGCCGCTGAGCAGGGACATCGGCAGCAGCGCCATCAGCCCGAGCAGCAGGGCGAGGGTGGCCAGCAGCAGCGGCGGGAATTCCAGCCACCGGCTTAGCAGCCGCTCCCCTTCGCGCTGGCGTGGGTCGTGGGTGCCCGCCAGGGCATGGCGCAACAGCGGAAAAAGATAACCCGCCGCCAGCAGACTGCCGCCGATGATCGCGACCACGTAGGGCCAGCGCCCAAGGTCGATGGCGGCCTGCAGCATCAACCACTTGGCGGCAAAGCCGCCGCTGGGGGGCAGCCCCATCAGGCTCACTCCGGCCAGCGCCACGGTAAAGAAAGTGAGTGGTAACTTCCCCGCCGCACCATGCAGGCGATGGATCTGATCATGCCCCAATGCCAGCACGATATTGCCAGCGGCGAGGAACAGTGCCGCCTTGGCCAGGCCGTGCGAGAGGGCGTGCAGCACACTACCGGCCCAGGCCAGCTCCACCGCCAGGGCGAAGATCAGAAACAGATAGCCCAGTTGGGCCACCGTGGACCAGGCCACCAGCAGCTTGATGCGTTCCTGACGCATCGCCTGTAGTGAGCCCCAGATGATCGCCGCGATCCCCAGTGCCCCCAACACCTCGCCAGCCCCACCCAGGCCGATGGGGTGAAAGATCTCAAACCAGATCCTAAGCAGCAGCACGAAGGAGGCCTTGACCACCAGCCCGGAGAGGATCGCACTGACCGGGGCCGGGGCGTTGGCGTGGGCGGCAGGCAGCCAGAAGTGAAACGGCAGCAGTGCGGTCTTGATCAGCAGCCCCAGGGTGATCAGCAACAGCGCGGCGCGGCTGGCGTGGTCGGCCTCCAGTTGTGCGCCGAGCAGGGTCAGATCCAGCACCCCACCGGCACCGTAGAGCAGGGCCACCCCGAGCAGGTAGAGCATCGAGCCGAACAGCGCCAACAACAGGTAGCGCAGTGCCGCCTCTAGCGCGGCGCGCTGTCCACCCAGGGCCACCAGCGCCACCGCCGCCAGCCCGGACAGTTCCAGCCCCACATAGGCATTGAACAGATCCCCGGCGAGGAACAGCAGGTTGAGCGCCGCCCACTGGAACATCCACAGCGGCCAGAAGAAGGCCCCGGCGCGGCTCTGCGCCGCCTCATGGCGGACAAACCAGGCCGGGGCGTGGGCCGCCAGCGGCAGGGCAACCAGGGCGGTGAGGGCCAGCATCAGCGCAGAGAGCCCATCGGCGTGCAGGCGGATCCCCAGCGGTGGCTGCCAGTTGCCCAGGGCCACGCTGATGGGGCCGTGCTGCAATACCTGCCAGGCCAGCAGCAGCGCGAGGCTGGCGCAAAGCAGGGTGCCAAGCTGCCCGAGGCGAGTGCGCCAGCCTTCCGGGGCAACAAACAACAGTGCGGCCAGCAATACCGGCAGCAGCACCAGCCAGACCAGCAGATCCGCCGGGTTCATGTTTCACCTCGGCCGAGGCGGGCAAGGCGGCGCAGCAGTACCAGACCAAAGGCGGTGGCGCTGACTGCCACCACGATCCCGGTCAGCACCATCGCATGGGGCACCGGGTCGGGCAGGGTGCCGGGATAGAGGCGTGCCAGCCCGATCAATACCAGAAAGATCCCGCTGCCCATGATGTTGAGCGCGATCAGGCGGCGCAACGGGTGGCGGCGGGAGAAAAAGGCGTGCAGGGCAATCGCCGCCAGGGCGGCCCCCACCAGGGTAAACCACAGCGCCATGTTCATTCGCGCTCCTCCGCGGCATCCTGCTCACCGGCGTAGAGGGCAATGAAGGTCAGCCCGATGGTCAGCGTGAGCCCCAGCTCGATGGCCAGGATCAGCCCATAGCCCAGCCCGGCGGGGTAGTCGAGGGCACCGCCGCCCAATAGCAGGGTGCCCAGCGCCACCCCGGTGAAGATGAACAGCCCGCTGGCCAGCAGTGCACGCCACAGCCAGTGGCGGCCATTAAAGGGACGCCCAAGCCCGGAGAGCAACAGCAGGATCCCCGCCGCTGCCAACACCGTACCGGCCTGAAAGGCCCCACCGGGGGCGAAGCCGCCGCGCCATACCAGGTAACCGGCGCTCAGCACCGCGAAGGGGAGCAGTACACGCACCAAACCCTGCAACACCTCGCTGCCGACGATGCGCGGATTGGGGTGGGGATGACTCCCCAACGACCAGGCGGCGACCACCGCCAGTAACAGTACCGCGATCTCCAGCAGGGTATCCCAGGCACGAAAGTCCAGCAGCACGGCGGTCACGGGATGGCTGGCACCGGCCCCGTCCAGGCGCGGCAACACCTGCCCGGCCAGCGAGGGCGGTGGGCTGGGTAGCCCCAGCAGGGCAAGGGTCAGCAGCGTAAACAGCCCCAGCGCACAGAGCGCGAGGATCAATTGCAGCAGCCAGCCGCGCAAGGGCTCGCGCACCGGTAGCAGGTTATCCCCCTGCTGTAGATCTGCCAGCGCGGCCAACAGCAGTACCCCGGTCAGCCCTGCCCCCACCGCCGCCTCGGCCAGGGCAATATCGGGGGCGTCGAGACGCGCCCAGACCAAGGCCATCAGCAGGCCGAAGGCGATGAACAGCACGATGGCACCGAACAGGGTGGGGGAGGCGAGGGTGCGCCAGGCCAGCCACACCAGTGACAGACCCAGCAACAGGTCGAGGGCCAGCGTGACCCCGCTCACCGCTCGTCCTCCGCTTGGCTATGCCCGGCCACCAGTTGTGCGGCGGTGGTCCCGGCGGCCATCACCAACAGCCAGATCAATAATAATTTGAACGCCACCGCCCAGGAGCCCCCCAACAGGGCCAGCCCCGCTGCCACCAGCCCCAGGCCGATATTGTCGGCCTTGGTCAGCGCATGGATGCGACACAGCACATCGGGAAAGCGCAGCAGGCCCAGGGTGCCGGCGATAAAGAAGATCAGCCCAGCGCCGATCAGCACGGTAGCCAGCAGGGCGAGGATCATTCCGCCCCCTCGTGGCGCAGCCGCACAAAGGCCACCAGTGCCAGCACCGCCAGCAGAGCGAAGATCAGCGCCACATCACGCAGCGCCGGTTGCTGCCAGGCCTCGGCCAGTAACAGCAATGTACCCACCCCGCTGGTGCCGAACAGTTGCGCCGCCAGCATGCGATCCGCCGCCGTCGGGCCACGCACCACCCGCCACAGCCCGGCAAGGATGGTCAGCAACAGCAGTAGCGCGGCGGCCAGCAGCAGCGTGTTCATCCCAACGACCTCCGGGAAAAGGTGTGATCAAGCGCATGGGAGATCATCCGTTCTCCTTTTCATCCATGGCGTGTTTGTGGGGGATAAACAGGTCAGCCACCCGTTCTTCCACCTGGCGTAACGCCTTGTGCGGATCGCCCCGGCCATCGAGCAGATGAACCTGCACCCGATCACCCTGCAGGCTGACCGCCAGGGTGCCGGGTAGCAGGCTAATGGTGTTGAGAAAGAAGATCCGTGGCCAGCCCGGTGCCAGGCTGAGGGGGTAGTGGATGATGGCCGGTGCCAGTGGCAGGCGCGGGTGAAAGGCACGCCGCGCCACGTCGACGCCGCCCTGTAGCGACTGCCAAAGAAAGAAAGGGATAAAGCGCAGCAGGCCGCGCAGGGTCGGGCCCAGCGGCGGCCAGGGGGCAGGCGGCAGCAGTGGTAGGCTGGCCAGTGCCGCCAGCAGGGCAAAGGCGAGGCCAAAGCCCCAGCCCCCCCCCTCGCCTTCCGCGAGGATCCACCACAGCCACAAGGCCAGCAGTGTACGCCAGCTTAGGGCCGTGACATATCGGTGGTGGGGGAGGCTGATTCGCATACCGCTATGCTAACCGAAAGTCGTGCGGTGGTGTAATGTGTTGGTGAGCGATGCAGGGTGGGCTTGTCCTGCGTCACTCACTTCCCCCGTATCTTCGCCTGTTTTGATACCCCTTAAGTGGGCTGGTAGGAGCCTTGGGTATTGTGAAGTGAGCCCCGAAACTTGAGTTATCAACCATATACACTTATAAGCTGTATGGGCTTATGATTGGGACGTGCTGGGGCACGAAGTGGTGCGGTCGAGGGATGCGTATGTGGATTACTACCAGGTGGCTGATCTTTGGGTTTTTGTGTCTTGGCCTGGTCGCTTGCAGTGGCGTCGGGGGATTGCAAGGCGGACGGGATGCCGGGCGTTTGCAGGCGGTTGACTGCCCTGCGTTGTGGGTCAGTCCGGGGCTACCAATGCAGTGTTTTCATTTTTCGTTCATTAGTACCGAGCTGGGTGAGGTGGTCTTGCCAGTGACCATACTCGGCGAAGTGAACAGTGAGCACGAAGCGGTTATCTACCTCCCGGGTGGGCCCGGTGATGGGGCCTGGCAGGATGCGGAGGGCCTGGCATCCTGGTTGCAGTGGTGGGAAGAGGTGGACGCCGGGCGTCCACTGGTGCTCTACGACCCCCGTGGGACGGGGGTTGCAAGCCCGAAGCCACACTGCCCCCAACTCGCGGCATTGGCGAAGAGCGAGGTGGAAGGCATCGAGAGTCTCGCGGCACTGACCAATGAGGCTATCAGCGAATGCGCTGCAGATGCGGATGTGGCGCTAGCGGGCTTTTCTACCGCGCATAACCGCGATGATCTGGAGCGCCTTGCCACAACCCTGCAACGGGAGCTTGGTTACGAAGGCTTTCACCTTTATGGGCTCTCTTACGGTACCCGCCTGGGGTTGGAGCTCATGCGGGTTGCGCCGCCATGGCTGCGTAGTGCGGTACTGGATGGGCTCTACCCGCCACAGATCGATCACCTGGATGAGCTGGCGGAGTTGATGGAGAGCTTGTTCTCCCGCTTTGACCGGCTCTGCGGGCAAACCGCACGCTGCAATGATGGGATGCCGAGTGATGGTTTGCTCAGCTTGGCAGCTCGGCTGCAGGAAGCGCCACTCGAACGCCATTTAGAGTTTTATGATGGCTCCGTGCTGACGACCCGTGTCAGCGGCCTCGGGCTTTACGCACTGCTGCAGAGTGAGTCGTACAGCGGTATGCTTTTTCCGTTTGTTCCGATGATGCTGGAAGACTTTCTGGCCGGTGACCAGAGCGCCCTGGATCCTCTGATCTGGCTTTGGTACGAGGCTCAAAAGCTCGATTCCGTGAACCGTCTGGTGTTGATCGCCACCGAATGCCAGGACAACAAACACTTTCCGAGCGAACGCTGGCGCGCCATGCGGGGGCAGTTTCCCCACCTGCAGCTCTTTCTCGAAGCGGAGATCGATGAGGGGCTTTGTCACCGTATCGGCGCATCGCCGGGCAGCACTGGAAAGCCCGTGGTTAGTGATGTCCCTGCACTATTGCTCAGCGGGGAGCTGGATGTGGCTACCCCGCCAGCCTGGGGGGCATTGGCGGCATCCAGCCTGAGCCAGGCCCGGCATATCACTGCGCAGACACCGGGCCATGGTGTGTCCTTGATAGAACCCTGCGTCGCTGAGTTGATGCGCGAATTTTGGGATAGCGGCACACTGCGCTCGCGCCCTTGCGCGCAGGAGCCTTTGCGCTTCGAGGTGGATGAGATGGACTGGGCCTTGCTGCGCAGGCAGCTGGCGGAAATGCATGAGGTGGTGGTCGATTAGCCGGCTGCTGTTGTCGCTCGAGGAGTGCGAGAGAAGGCATGGTGGGCGAAAAAACGGAGTTTACACCGAGTAAATGCGTATCCTGAGCCCAACTTACCAAATCGCTTACGAGCGATTTGGAGCAGCCCGAAGGGCTGGCCCATCAGGGCAAAGCCCATGGACGGGCTTTGTAGCGCGCTATTGTGCCGCATGAGTAGACAACAACAGCCTGCTAGTCGGCAAACTCCAACATCAGTGAAAGGTAGCCCGGATAGTCCAGCGGCGTGCTGAGCAGCTGTTGGGGGGCGTTCCATAGTAATTGCGCCTCGGGCAGCACATTGAGTTCCAGCTGGCGCTGCAGGCGCAGTAGCTCAATAGCCGGGGAGGGCAGCGCACCGGCAGGGAGCAGTGGGTAGCGCTGGCCAAGGAGGGCGCTGTCCTCACCACCGAGCAACCACCCGCCGTCATCGTGAAAGCGTTGCGCGGCCTGTTTTAGCAGGGTGGTGGCGAGGGTCTTGCTCGCCTCATCACCAGTGGCCTGGTGCCAGTGGTAGAGGCCACTGGCGACAAAGGCGTAGTCCTCCAGGCCGGCCTGCTGCTGGCGCCGATCCTGGTTATCACGCATCATCCACAGGCGCTCCCCGTCCCACAGGCGGTGCAGGTAATCACGTACTGCACTACCGGCCAGGCGGTAGCGCGGGTGTGCGTCATGGGCCTGGGCGAGGGCGGAGAGGGCCAGCCCGTTCCAGCCGGCCAGTCGTTTGTCGTCGTAGGGCATGCTGCGCTGACGACGTTCGCGCATCAGGGTCTGGCGGATCGTCTGCAGTTGCTGAACCACCTCCGCCTCTTCCCAGCCCAACTGGGCGGCGAGGCTGGCCTGATCGTGCAGGGCAATCGGTAGGTAGCCCGCCTCCCAGATGGCGCTGGCGTGGGTGCCCCAGGCCGGTGCCAGCAGCGCAAGTTGGTCCTCACTGAGCAGGACCTGCAAGCTGCCCATGTCCCAAAGGTAGTAACCGCCCTCCACGTCTGCCCCGTCCACCGCCGAAAGGCTGCCGATAAAGCCCCCCTGGGGGTGCCACATGCCGCGTAGCATGAAGTCGAGGGTTTGCAGCCCCAGTTCGCGGTAGCCGGGATCATCATACTGCCGCGCGGCGCGCAGATAGAGCCTGGCGAGCAGGGCATTGTCGTAGAGCATCTTTTCAAAATGGGGTTCACGCCAGTCCGGGTCGACGGTATAGCGGAAGAAGCCGCCACCCAAGTGGTCACGCAGACCAAGCGCCTGCATTTGCTCCAGGGTCAGCACCAGCAGATCACCCAGATCCGGGTGCTCGGGATAGTGAGCCAGCAACAGTTCGAACAGCGCGACACGGGGAAACTTGCTGCCACTGCCCAGCCCACCGGAGAGAAAGTCCCCCTGTTGCTGCAGGGCTTGCTCCAGGGCTGTCACCAGATCCTCACGCAGCGCGTCACGTCCGGCCGGGCCGCTTGGTGCGGGATCATCCTGCTCAGGGCGGGCCGCCTCGCGCGCCAATTGGCTCAGCGCCGCGCTATCGGCCTGCCAACGCTGTTGCAGCCCCTCGATGGTGGCGAGAAACTCATCCCGTGGCTGGTAGACAAAGCCCAGCAGTGGGCGCCCCTCGGGAGTGAGAAACACATTCAGCGGCCAGCCAGCGATACCGTGGGTGCGCTGGGTGAAGTCGAACAGATAGGTATCCAGATCCGGGCGCAGCTCGCGATCCAGCTTAATGGCGATGAAGTGCTCGTTGAGCAGCGCAGCGACGCCCTCGTCCTGATAGCTCTCGCGCTGCATTACATGACACCAGTGGCAGGCGTAATAGCCGCTGGAGACGAAGATCAGCTTGTTCTCCTCCTGGGCCTGCTCAAACAGCGCACTGTCCCACAACTGCCAGTCCAGCGGGTCATCGGCGTGTAGCGCCAAGTAGGAAGAAGGGTGATCGCGCAGCGGGCTGTCGGCCAGCGTAGCAAGGGGCAGCAGCAGGAGGGCAAGTAGCACGAAATGACGCATGTACTAATCTCAGCGGTGATGAGCGGATAAGTCGAGTGTAGCCCATGCTGGGTGTTGCTGCGCAGAGGGAAAAGCGATGGCTGTCCCCGTCTATCGGTGTCCTCCTCAGCAGAAGTCGTGTTAAGCCAGAGGCCAACGGAATCCCTGATCGACAGTTGTCTTTGAAGGTAGTCTACTCGCGAAGTTTCGAACGGAAAAGCGATGGCTGTCCCCGTCTATCGCCAGGCACTAGAGAAACGGCTTGGCCTGCGTTCGACAGCCAGTTGGCTCTGGCGTTACGCAAGCGTTCGTCTTGACGTACGTACTTTAAGGCGTACACTTGGTGGCAAGTTAAACACGCAAGAGGTCCGTCATGACCGGAATCACAGCAACTGAGGCGCGCAGCAACCTTTATCGGTTGATCGACGAAACTGCCGAGTCCCATCAACCGATCGTTATCATGGGCAAGCGGAACAAAGCGGTCTTGGTATCCGAAGAAGACTGGTCGGCCATTCAGGAAACACTTTACCTTCTGTCCGTGCCTGGTATGCGGGAGTCTATTCGTGAGGGGATGGAGACCGCCGTGGACCAATGCGATGAGGAGCTGGACTGGTGACATGGAAGTTGGTTCACACCAAGCAAGCCCAGAAAGATGCGAAGAAATTGGCCTCCAGCGGCCTCAAGCCAAAAGCCCAGGAACTGTTAGCGCTGATAGCGGAAGATCCATACCGCAAGCCGCCTCCGTTTGAGAAGCTCATTGGTGATCTGGCAGGGGCCTATTCACGCCGCATCAATATTCAGCATCGGCTGGTCTACCAAGTGCTTGAGGATGAGCGAGTGGTGAAAGTTCTCAGGCTCTGGAGTCACTACGAATAATGCACTGTACAACAAGGACATGTACATCAAAGTGATGAGTCATGGCTGTCCCCGTTCATCCGTCGATCTGGATCACCTGCACCCCGGCCTGTTCCAGATCCAGTACCTCTTCACGGATGGCCAGGGCCAGTTGCCTGCAGGATACGGCGCGGGGCTGGTCGTCGCGCACAAAGGACCAGTT
>SLDE01000025.1 GCA_007125455.1 Ectothiorhodospiraceae bacterium | reverse complement strand
CGGTATTAATATAGTTCGAGCGGATCGACATCCAGCGACCAGCGGATCTTGCGTGCTTCTTTCATCCCTTCCATCTGTTGCAACAGGGCGCGTAGCAGTTGGTGCAGCGGGGCCCGTTGGGCCGACTGTAGCAGCAGTTGGGCGCGGTAGCGTCCGGCGCGGCGTTCCATTAGCGCGGGCACGGGGCCAAGCACAAAGACCCCCGCATGGGGGAGTTGCCGGATGGTCTGCTGCAGCAGGCTGAGAAAGGCCATCGGTTCGGCCTGGGCCACCGCCTCGGCACGGATCAGCGCCAGGTGGCTGTAGGGTGGCATCTCCGCTTCGCGCCGTTCGTCGAGGGCGGCCATGGCAAAGGCGCGGTAGTCTTCTTCCACCAGGCGGCGTAGCAGGGGATGGTCCGGGGCGTGGGTCTGGATCAGCACCTCGCCGCTGCGTCCGGCTCGCCCGGCCCGGCCTGCCACCTGCACGATCATCTGCGCCATGCGTTCGCTGGCGCGAAAGTCCTGGCTGAACAGACCCTGATCCGCATCGACGATCCCTACCAGGGTCACATCGGGAAAGTGATGGCCCTTGGCCAGCATCTGGGTGCCGATCAATACCCGGTATTCCTGGCGGTGGATCGCCGCCAACATGGTGTCCATCGCACCCTTGCGGCGGGTACTGTCGCGGTCGATGCGTACTACCCCCGCTGCACCGAACTGTTCCTGCAGCGCCTGCTCCAGCCGCTCGGTGCCCTGGCCGACCGGGATCAGGTCCAGGCTGCCGCAGTCGGGACACTGGGGCGGCAGCCGCTGCTCGCTGTCGCAATGGTGGCAGCGCAGGCGACCCTGGCGGGCGTAGTAGGTGTGGTGGGCGTCACAGCGACTACAGTGACTTACCCAGCCGCACTCATGGCAGAGCAGGGTGGGAGCAAAGCCGCGCCGGTTGAGAAACAGCAGCACCTGGCCTCCCCGCTCAAGGTGGTGGCGCATTGCCTGGAGCAGCGGTGGGGAGAGCCCGTCCTGGAGTGGCTGTTGGCGCACATCGATCAGGCGCAGGTTGGGCGGGGTCGCCTCGCCGGCCCGCTCTGGCAGGTGCGATAATTGGTAGCGTCCGGCCTGGGTATTGGCCAGGGTTTCCAGTGAGGGGGTGGCCGAGCCGAGTACCAGCGGTATCCCCTCGCGCCGTGCCCGCACCACAGCCAGGTCGCGCCCGGAGTAGCGAAAGCCCTCCTGCTGTTTGAGGGAGGCGTCGTGCTCCTCGTCGACGACGATCAGCCCTGGCTCCGGCAGCGGGGTAAATACCGCCGAGCGGGTGCCGATCACGATGCGGGCCTCGCCGCTGCGCGCCATGCTCCACGCGCAGAGCCGTTCATTGTCGTTCAGTCCCGAGTGCAGCAGGGCGATGGGGCAGTCAAAACGGCGGGTAAAGCGCTGGTAAAGCTGTGGGGTCAGGCCGATCTCCGGCACCAGTACCAACACCTGACGGCCCGCCGCCAGTACCCGTGCGATGGCCTGTAGGTAGACCTCGGTCTTGCCGCTGCCGGTTACCCCTTCCAGTAGCAAGGTGTTAAACCCATCCCGTGCGGCGTCGATGGCATCCACCGCCCGTTGCTGGGCCGGGTTGAGCGGCGGTGGTTGGTCCGATTCGTCGCTGCGCAAGGCCAAACAGGGCAACTCCTGCTCACAGACCAGCCCCTGCGCCACCAGGCGTTTCATCGGGGTGCGCCAGCCCTCGCTCAGTTCATTGAGTTGTACGGCTGTGAGACGGCCATGCTGCAGCAGTAGCCGCTGCAACTGGCGCTGCTTGTGGGCGCGCCCAAAGCTCTCGTCGCTGGTTGCCTTGCCGGTCTCGGTCAACGCCCAGCAGCGGATCCCGCCCACCTGGGCGGGGCGCTCCTGGCGCAGCAGCACCGGCAGTGCGGCGGCAAAGACCTCACCGGGCGGGTGGTGGTAGTAGTCGCTTGCCCAGCGCAGCAGGGCCATCATGCCTTCATCGAATAGTGGCTGCGGGTCGAGTTGGCGTAGCGCCGGGCGCAGCTTTTCCAGCGGTAGCTCGCTGTGCTCGGCCACTTCCATCAATATGCCGACACAGCGTCCGCGCCCAAAGGGCAGCAAAAAGCGCTGGCCCGGCAGCGCGGGGGCCGACATCTGCGGCGGGGGCAGGTAGTCGAACAGGCGACGCAGGGGGGAGGGGACAGCGATGCGCAGGATAGCTGAGGACATGGCGGGATTCTATCCTTAAAGGCAAAAGATACAAGAGATAAAGGCAGTGGCGAGGATTTTCCGCCCTTGCGGGGATGAAACCCCCCTGCTCTTGCCGGAACACTTGGCCGGGATTTTTAATGGATTTTTTTCGGAAAATACCCTAAGTCCTTGTTGGTCAATGGACTTGGCGTTTATCCACAAAAGCTGTGGATAACTTTGTGGATGAATTGGGAGCAAGGCGCGCCAGGCCGCATCACAGCTGACTGTTTGCTAGATTGCTCAAAAAATCACCAATAGGGTAATTTGCATAAATATCAATAGGTTACATTTCAGTGCTGCGGGGAGGGAGGTTTTTTTTTGCTAGTTTTTGACAGTTTTGTGTCAAGCCGTTCCAGTGTGAATAAAACCCTGGATTTGCACCCAAACAGGGCTTGACTACCTGCCAGACCCTGCTATATGCGTCAACCCCATGCTGGCCTGACTGACCATCAATTGAAAGCCCTCGAAGGCCTCCTCATCCAGCGGACGCTGGCTGGGAGTGCGGTCGGCGTAGATCAGTCCGATACGTTTGCCGCAGACGATCAGCGGGGCGACGAAGAAGGCCTCGCCGCCCATGGCTCGGGTGATCGCCCCGCTGACGCGCGCACGCAGCTTGGTACTATGCTGTGGGTCGTACCAGATCCCTTCGCCGCGATCCAGCAGGTCAAAGAACAGGTTGGGTTGGTCCGGGTGTTTGAGAAAGTGAAAGGCCTCGTTCAATACCGGCGCGTCGTGGCCCAGGGCGAACTTGCCGCGTAGCTCACGCCGATTGGGGCTGATCAGGGCAAACAGGCTGCGATCCATCCCTACCCCCCGGTAGATCCCCTCCAGCACCAGCTCGATGATCATATTGAAGTTGTGCGATCCCTCCAGCATCTGCGAGAGTTCACGCAGGATCTTCAATTGCAACATGCCGTCGGGCTCGGGGTACTGGGAGTGATCCTCGTCCTCCTCCTCAGGCAGGGCTTCGTCCTCGTATAGCTTGGGCAGGGGGATCGCCTGCGCCGCACTCTCAGCACCGAAGTGACCGGCGATGCGCGCCGCATCACGGGCATTTTGGTGCAGTTGTTCGCTGGTGTGTTCCAGTGGATTGCCGACCAGTTTGGCGATCTGATCGATGGTTTGTTTGGTCGGCGGGGCCTGCCAGCCGTGGGCCTCGGCGTGGCGGGCCAGTTCGTGGGCCAGCTGGATATTGCGTGCGCGCTGGTGTCTGGGGGCCGGGCGGCTCAACACCTCGCGCAGCAGGGAACTGAGACGCCACTCCTGGGCCAGTGCACCGCTGAGCTGGTGCAGGCGAAAGCCCAATACCTCATCCTGGGCCTGCTCCGGGCTGTAGCCCTGTTGCATCAGCGCATCCAGCTCGTCGGCCTGGTGCTCGCTAAAGCACCAAAAGGCCATGTCGCCGATGTGGTAGAGCAGGGTGGCGATAAAGACCTCTTCTGGCTCCACATCGTTGCGCTCGATGGCGATGGCGCGGGCCTGCACTGCGGCATGGATGGCGCGGGCCAGTTCCTGGGTGAGGTGATCGCGGGCGTTGCCGCGCACAAAGGCGTCCACCAGGCTGATCGACAGACACATATTACGGATCGTATCGAAACCCAGCAGCACCACCGCACGGCTGATGGTGCTGATGCTCTGCTCGCGGGTCTTGTAGTAGGTGGTATTGACCAGCTTGAGCACGCGGGCGGTCATCGAGGCGTCCTGCAGCACCACCTGGGCGAGCTGGTTGGCGGAGGAGACATCGTCCTCGGCCACCGAGATGATACGCTGTACGGTCTGCCCGAAGATGGGCATCTCTTCGTCGCGAACACGGCGCACCCACTCATTCAGGGATGGGCGTTTGGGGTTGCTGCTCAAGCTGTGGGATCCTGTTGGTATGGAATTTGTTAAATCTATCACATTTTGTAACGACTCGTCGCATCAGGGAGTTACATTGGAGGATAGGATCTATCTGGCTCCTCTTTATGTGGGTGAGCCGTTACGGAGGGTATATGGCATTGTGGCAGACGATCGCGCAGCAGATCACTGCGGCCAGTGGTGAGGTGTTTCAGCCGACCGGTCAGCAGCCGGTAGGTGGTGGCTGTATCAACGAGAGTTGGCTGCTGGAAGATGGGCAGCGGCGCTACTTCATTAAGCTCAATAGTCCCGATGGCCTGGCGATGTTCGAGGCCGAGCGCGATGGGCTACAGGAGCTGGCGGCGGCGGAGGCGATCCGGGTGCCGCTGCCCTTGGTCTGTGGGGTCGATGGAGGGCGGGCCTGGCTGGCGCTGGAGGCACTGGAGCTGGGTGGGCGGGGCGATCCGGCACAACTGGGTCGTCAGTTGGCGGCACTGCACCGTCGGCAGAGTGAGCGCTTTGGCTGGCATCGCGACAACACCATCGGCAGCACGCCCCAATATAATAGCCAGCACCACGACTGGGTTGCGTTTTACCGCCAGCAACGCCTGCGCCCCCAACTGGCATTGGCGGGAGATCCTGCCCTGAGCGAGGCAGGGGAGCGGCTCTGCGAGGCCCTGCCGAGCCTCTTCAGTGACTACCGCCCCCAGCCCTCGCTGTTGCACGGGGACCTTTGGTCGGGCAACTACAGCTACACCCGCGCCGGGGAGCCGGTACTGTTCGATCCGGCGGTTTACTACGGTGACCGAGAGGCGGATCTGGCGATGACCGAACTCTTCGGTGGTTTTGCGGGGGCATTTTACGATGCCTACCAGGAGGCCTGGCCCACCGACCCCGGTTACCGTGCGCGCAAGACCCTCTACAACCTTTACCACGTGCT
>SLDE01000264.1 GCA_007125455.1 Ectothiorhodospiraceae bacterium | reverse complement strand
CCAGGTGTGTCCCGTATACTTAAATTCCCGGGCCAAAGTCTGGATGCGCTGCTCGGTTGAAGACTCATCAAAAAGCATTAGCCCGCGCTGGCTGTCTGCGTGTTTGTTGTGCAGTCGCTTCAGGAAAAGATCAAATCGGCTCGATAGTTGCTCGAAGGCATGGGTGACGGGATCCTCTCCAACCAGGCTATCTTTGCGCACAACCGCCCCGAATAGCCGAACCCCTTTGGGATAATGATCGGTTATGCCTGCTTGGAGTGCATCCTTGATAGCAGTCAAACGGATTGGGAGGGGGTGAGATTTCCAACCTTCGCGCCCGGAACGCATCGGCGAGCCGTGTAGTTCGATGGTGTGGGGGTCGGTTGGGGAAAACTGTTTGGCAATGGCGTCGAGCGACTGTTCTACCCAGTGGGTTTTTCGTTCAAAGATGGCAACGCCAGCGAGGACAAAATATTGTTGGGCCGGGTCGGCTACTGAGCCCGATTCATCAAGGTAAAGCAAATGCATATGGGTCCCTCCATATCGAGAACGTAAAACAGGTCGCCGGAGCGACCTGTTTGTGTAGGTAAGCCAGGAGGGAATCAGATCCCAGCGCGCCGCAAGATGGTCAGCACTCCCGACTCACCGGTAAATATACTGCTAACTGAATGAATATACAAGGCAATACCATGCCATGACAGGGCAAGATCATTATACGGGGAGTCCGGTGCAAGTCCTTGATATTGGGTCGTAGGTCGCAGGGGCGAGCTGGAAAGAGACAAAGCACCGCTTTGTCCCTGCGAGCGGGTAGTGCACGGATGGACTCCCCTGGGCTTGCAAGCGCAGCAGGATTGCGTAGCGCCGCAAGCGACCTTCGAGCTTACACGGATGTATTCACAGCGTACCCAATATCAAGGACTTGCACCGGGCTTTGTAGACTTGTGAAGTTATAATGCTCTTGCTCTGATGCCATGACTCGGCAGGGTGGGCGCATACTTACACCCGACTCAGGAAAGTATGACTTTGCCCTGCTGGCTCGGAAAGGTGTGATTTCTCCAAGCTACGGTATCATTACTGTGCGAATGAACTTTAGAGGTTTTTATGTCCGCTACCCCCCAAGCGATCCATCTGAAGGACTACACCCCACCGAACTGCCGCATCGATGCGGTGGACCTGCGTTTCGAGCTGGACGAGACGGCCACGACGGTACGCAACACCCTGGCGATCACCATGCTGGCCGATGGCCCGCTGTTTCTGCATGGGCAACAGCTGGAGCTGTTGGCGATTGCCCTGGATGATGTCCCTCTGGGCGAGAGTGAATACTCACTGGATGCCAACGGCCTGACCCTGCATCGCCCACCGCAACGATTCACCCTCACCCTCACCAGCCGCATCCATCCGGCGGCCAATACCGCGCTGGAGGGGCTGTACGTCTCCAGTGGCAACTTCTGTACCCAGTGCGAGGCGGAAGGCTTTCGCAAGATCACCTGGTATCCGGACCGCCCCGATGTGATGGCGGTGTTTACCACCACCCTCGTCGCCGACGCGAAGCGCTACCCGGTGCTGCTGGCCAATGGCAACCCCATCGCCCGCGAGACCCTGGCCGATGGTCGCCACAGCGTCACCTGGCACGACCCCTTCCCCAAGCCCTGCTACCTGTTCGCGTTGGTGGCCGGTGATCTGGCCAAGGTTGAAGACCGCTACACCACTGCCTCCGGGCGTGAGGTGAAGTTGGAGATCTACGTACAGCACGGCAACGAGGACAAGACCGCCCACGCCATGGCCTCGCTGCAAAGGGCGATGCGCTGGGACGAGCAGCGTTATGGGCGCGAGTACGATCTGGACATCTACATGATCGTCGCGGTGGACGACTTCAACATGGGGGCCATGGAGAACAAGGGGCTGAACATCTTCAACTCCCGCTTTGTGCTGGCCCGCCCGGACACCGCCACCGATACCGATTACTACCACATCGAATCGGTGATCGCCCACGAGTATTTTCACAACTGGTCCGGCAACCGGGTCACTTGTCGCGACTGGTTCCAGCTTTCGCTCAAGGAAGGCTTTACGGTATTTCGTGACCAGCAGTTCTCCGCCGACCATCACAGCCCGGCGGTGGTGCGCATCAACGAGGTGCGCGGCCTGCGCAGCCTGCAGTTCACCGAGGACGCCGGTCCGATGGCTCACCCGGTACGTCCTGACAGCTATGTGGAGATCAACAACTTCTACACCATGACGGTGTACGAAAAGGGTGCCGAGGTGATCCGCATGTTGCACACCTTGCTGGGCGAGGAGGGCTTTCGTCGCGGTAGTGACGAGTATTTCCGCCGCCACGACGGCCAGGCGGTCACCTGCGAAGACTTTATCGCCGCCATGGCCGCCGTTACCCCCTCTCCCCTCGGGGATGGGGGGAACACCCTCTCCGGCTTCATGGGCTGGTACCACCAGGCCGGCACCCCGCAGCTCAGCCTGCGCCGCGAGTATGACGAAGCCACGGCGACACTCACCCTGCACTTCACACAGCACACCCCGCCCACCCCCGGCCAGCCCGATAAACAACCGGTGTGGGTGCCGATCCGCCTCGCCCTGCTCGATCGCGACAGCGGCGCGACCCTGCTGCCCGAGCAGGTCTGCCTGCTCGATCAGGGCGCACAGGATTTCCACTTCGAAAACCTCCCCGCCAATGCCGTCCCCTCGCTGCTGCGCGGCTTCTCCGCCCCGGTCAAGCTGGAACATGATCTCAGTGATGAGGAGCTGGCGGCCTTGATGGCCCACGACGACGATCCCTTTGCCCGTTGGGAGGCGGGGCAGCAACTGATGTTGCGTGTGCTGCTGGCGCAATACCGAGAGGGGCGTAACGAGGCCGAACTGCCTCCCCACCTGGCCACGGCCTTTGCCCGCCTGCTCACGGACGAGGCCAGCGATCCCGCCCTGCGCGCCGAGGCGATGACCCTGCCAGCGCTGGACTATGTGGGCGAATTCATCGAGCAACTCGATCCGCTGCGCCTGCATGCCCTGCACCTGGGCCTGCAACAGGCCCTGGCGCAGACACAGCACGCTGCCCTGCTGGCCGGTTATCAGACCCATCAAGACGCGCACTACCGTGCCGACGCCACCGCCGTGGCGCGTCGCCAGTTCAAGAACCAGTGCCTGCACTATCTGGCACTGCTGCCCGAAGGGGGCGAGCTGGCCGCCGAGCAATACAAGACCGCCGACAACATGACCGACAGCCTGGCCGCCCTGGCGGCACTCAGTCGTAACCGCCATCCCCAGGCCATCGATGCCCTGGCCGATTTCGAGCAGCGCTGGCAGTCGGATCGCCTGGTGATGGACAAGTGGTTCGCCCTCCAGGCCAGTGTGCCGGATCAGGCCTGTTTCGCCGAGGTGCAGTCCCTGCTGCGCCACCCAGACTTCCAGCTCACCAACCCCAACCGGGTACGCGCCGTGATCGGCAGCTTTGCGATGCGCAACCCGGTCGGGTTCCACCAGGCCGATGGGGCCGCCTACGCCTGGCTGGCCGAGCGCATCATTCAATTGGATGGGCTTAATCCGCAGATCGCCGCCCGTCTGCTGACCCCCCTCACCCAATGGCAGCGTTATGATGCAACACGCCAGCAGGCCATGCGAGCGGCACTACAAAGCGTGCTCGACAGCGGCGAACGCTCGGCGGATGTCTACGAGGTGGCAAGCAAGGGGCTGGCGGGTTAACAGGCCGTTGTTGTCTACTCATGCGGCGCGATAGGGCGTTACAAAGCCCCTCCATGGGCTTTGCCCTGACGGGCCAGCTCTTCGAGCTGTTCCAAATCGTTCCCGGCTTTATTCGAACAGTTCCACTGCCACCTCAGGCAGCATTTCAAAGCCGGGGCGGGCGAAGTAATAGCCTTGGAACAGGTCAATGCCGGCCTTGTTCAGCCACAGATACTCCTCGCGCAACTCCACCCCCTCGGCCAATAGCGCCATGTCCAGCTTGGCGCAAACCCCCACCAACGCCTCGACGATCACCTGTTTGACCCGGTTCTCGTGGATCCCACAGATCAGCTGGCGATCCAGCTTGATCATCTCCGGCTGATACTCCGCCAGCAGGTTAAGCCCGGCGTAGCCCGCGCCGAAATCATCGATGGCGGTATGAAAGCCGGTCTCGGCGTAGTACCTGATGATGCGCTTGAGGTGCTCGTGATCGGTGATCTTTTCGCTTTCCACTACCTCGAAGACGATCTGCTCGATAGGAAAGTTGTACTCCCGTGCAGCGGCCAGCGTGGTGCGGATACAGCGTGCCGGCTCGTAGACCGCATTGGGCATGAAGTTGATATGCAGCCGTTGTTTCAGTCCCAGCTGGCTGGCCACCTGTATCGCCTTGACCCGACAGCCCTGATCGAAACGATAGAGGTTGTCGCTGTTCACATGCTCAAACACGCTACCGGCTGACTCACCATTGAGCCCGCGCACCAATGCCTCATAGGCAACCACCTGTTTCTGCTGGCTGTCGACGATGGGCTGAAAGGCGAAGCTGAACTCAAAGTCCAGTGGCGTGTTGTCCTGGCAGTGCTTGCAGGACACATCCTGGGTATGTTTGGGTTCCATGGCGGCTCTCGTTGAGGGTGGGCAATATCTGCAAGTGTCGCTTTTTTGCGCGCCATTGCCAAGCATGGCCAATACGTATGGTGGCCTTGCCACGAGATGTACAGCTTTTGCAAAGATGTTTTCGATATTTCAAGCGTTTATGATGGCGGTGCTCCTTGTTTGCCTTAGGAGAAACACCTACAATCGCGAGAGAATGTAAAAAAGTTGAAACACTACACAACACTCAAGAGGCAACATGGCTAATCAAGCGGCAGGAGCAAGGCGTAGCGGACTGGGGATCGGTGTCAAACTCGGTGCTGCCTTTGCGGTGGTGATCGCGCTGGCAGTGATCATCGCCGTGATCTCGGCGATCTCAATGCAGCAGATCACCCGTGCGAGCGATGAGATCATTGAGGTGCTGGAAGAGGCGGAGTATGTGGTGCAAAAAGAGGTCGATCACCTCGACT
>SLDE01000006.1 GCA_007125455.1 Ectothiorhodospiraceae bacterium | reverse complement strand
CGCCCAGCCCCAACAAGGTAACTTTATGGGTAATCCTCAATACCGCCCCTCCCCTTCCACGGCTTTAATGCCTTAGTTGCTCTGCCGTGATATTGATGGATCGGCTGAAACTCTGCAACTCATTGGTATGCTATTGCAGCGGTTCTTGACCAGCCCCATCCAAGATGGATCGCTTTTAAGCGTATCCCATCGATCCTTGAAGGCGGCCTCGGGCATCTCAGGGTGACGCACAATATTGTGCGGCTTGCCGCACGTACCCTGGTGTGCATCCGTCGGCTGGTAGCTGTGCCTGTGGCTCGTCGGCATTCATCATCATGGGTGAACTCTCCTTACCTCAGCCCACTCCATTCATGGAAAGTAGGCCAGTCGTTATGCCATCATCTGTTATGCAGCGCCGCCTGCACGGTGGCGAGAAACTCCGGTACCACAATCGGCTTGGTCAGATAGGCCTTGAAGCCATTGGCAAGCCCACGGCGGATATCGCCCTCCATGGCATTGGCGCTGATGGCGACCACCGGGGTATCGGCGGTCTCCGGCATCGTGGATAGCTGTTCGAGTACCTGGTAGCCATCCATGCCCGGCATGTTGATATCCAGCAGGATCAATTCCGGGCGATGGGCAGCGGCCAGTTCGATACCCAGCTCGGGCAGGTGGGCGGTGATCAGCTTGATATGCCTCTGTGAGGCGAGGATTTGCGCCACCAGACGGATGTTGGCCGGGTTGTCTTCGATATACAGGACGGTGTGCAGTGCCTCACCGCCAGGTTCAGCGGGTGCCTGTAACGCGGCCTGCCCCGCGTCGCTGGCAGAGTATTCGGACAGAGTTTCCTCGGGCAGCGTTTCCTCGGGCAGGGTGATAGAGAAGCTGCTACCGCGCCCCAAGGCACTCTCCACATCGATACGTCCACCCATCAATTCCACAATGCGCCGGGTGATGGTTAGGCCGATCCCGGTTCCTTCCACCTCGCTGTGCTCCGCATCGAGGCGATTGAAGGGCTCAAACAACTCCTGCAGGCGTTCCTCGGCAATGCCGGGGCCAGTGTCGGTGACGCGGATCACCACCCAGTCGTGCTGCTGTTCCACTGCTACGGACAACTCGCCCTGCTCACGGTTGTATTTCACCCCGTTGGAGAGCAGGTTGAGCAACACCTGCTTGAGGCGTGTGCGATCAGCGCGCACAACCGCATGGCTGATACCCAGCTGCTGACAGGCAATGCCGCTCCGCTGGGCCAGCGGGGCCACCAGGGCGAGACTCTCTTCAATCACTGGCTGCAGCTCCACCGGTTCCAGGGAGAGATCGATACGCCCCGATTCGATCTTGGCTAGGTCCAGCACCTCATTGATCAATGCCAACAAATGGTTGCCAGCCCGAAGGATCTCCTGCACATTCTCGACCTGATCACTCGACAGGCCTTCTTCGTACTCCAGCAACTGGCCAAAGCCGAGGATGGCATTGAGCGGGGTGCGCAACTCGTGGCTCATACTGGAGAGGAATTCGGACTTGGCACGGTTGGCCTTGTCGGCCTTTTGGCTGGCCTCCAGCAGGGCTTGCTCGCGCTGTTTTATCCCACGAATATCACTAAACACGGTCACTGAACCGATAATCGTGCCGTCCTCGATCATCGGCACCGACGAGGCCGATACCGGGATCGGGTTGCCGTCGCGGTGGATGAACACCTCGCTGTCGGACTTGTAGCTCTCACCAGCCGAAGTGGCGAGCATGATCGGACACTCGGCCTGCGGCATGTGGCTGCCATCGGCACGGCTGTGGTGGATAATGTCGTGGATCTGTTTGCCCTTTAGCTGCTCGGCGGGCCAGCCCAGGATGCGCTCGCCTTCGGGGTTGATGAAGGTACAGAACCCTTCGTCATCCAGCGCATAGACACCCTCGCCCAGGGCGTCGGTCATCACCGCCAGGAAGCGCCCCTGCTCGACCATCATCGACTCGATCTCCTTGCGGCGGGTGATATCGGTACGGATCGAGATGTACTGCACGGGTTTGCCTTGCGCGTTCACAAACGGAACAATGGTGGCCGCCACCCAGTAATAGCCCCCACCCTTGTGCCGGTTGCAAACTTCACCCTGCCATACCTCGCCATGGCTGATGGTCTGCCACATCTGGCGATAAAACTCCGGGGGATGCTGGTCTGACTTGACCATGCGGTGGTTCTGTCCCATCAGCTCATCCAGGGTGAAGCCTGATATTTGGCAGAACTTTTCGTTGGCATAGGTGATGCGCCCAGCGGGATCGGCAATACTGACGATGGCGTGCTGATCCAGTGCGTACTGGCGCTCATCCAGCTCATTGAGTGCCTGCTCACGCTGCTGTGCGCGCGCCTCGGCCAGCAGCAAGGCCCGTCGTACCCGGCCGTCCATCCAGTAGAGTGCAGCAAATGCCACCAGGAAGGCAGCCAGCACAAAGGCTGCCACCGACCACACGGTGGGATTGAATCCCTCGGTAAAACCGCGTGTGGGCAAGCTGACCACCTGGATCCCGCGCAACTCCCCTACCTGCCAGTCGTTGCGCGGGGAGTTCGGGTGGGCGTTGTGGCAGGCTACGCAGGAAGGCTCCATGCGGATTGCCTTGGCATAGTGCAGCATCAATCCACCTTTACCCGCTTGCACCTGATAGTAACCGCTGTCATCGGTTTGCGAGAGCACCGTCAGGGCCTGCTGCTGAAACGGGGTCAACTGCCGTTGCGCCCTTTCCGGGAACGGATATTGGCTGACCTGGGCCACCTCAAGGGCATGCCCCACCCCGTCCTCTTTGCCACCCAGGTAGTGGTTCATGTAATCGACCAGGTCCAGGGTCATGGTGGCGGGGATAGGCAGGGCATGGGGGGTGTCGCGATAATCCTGGGTAACCGCCACTGCCTGCTGTCCACCCAGACGACCGACAATCTCCTCCGAGTAAAAGGCGCGAAAGGAGAGGATCGCATCGGAGTAGGAGTCGGCCATGCGCACCAGGGCTTCGCGTTCGGTCTGGATCGACAGCCATTGGGCCAGCGAGATAAATATCAAACAAAACAGCCCAGCAGAGACAAACATCAGGTTGCGAAAACGCCCGCTGACCACCCCCTTCCCTACTTCGCCAACCCGTCCTTGCGGCTCGTTGTTTGCGGTCTTTGTCATCAGGCACGGCCTCCCATCTGCTCGGGCTCATTCGCCCATTTGCCAAACACCGGCTGCTGCCGACTCTCCTGTGCCAACAGGTGGCTAAGCCAGGCCAACAGCTCGTCCTGCATGGCATACAGCCTGGGTAGCTCGCTGATGGCCTGCTGCGTCTGCCCGGCGCGCTTAAATTGCAGCAGGCGGTTGGCGATTTGGTGCAGGGCCTGGTGGTGGCGGTCGATATCATGCAACACCGGGAGATCGCCGTAGCGCGCCCTGGCCTCCTGGTCAAACCAGATACCAAAGCGACATTCGTGGTGGTTTTGCGGTGGCGGCTCGCTGTGCTCATCGTGCAGGTGGGCACTGATCGCCGCGATCCAGGCGCGGTGTACTACGCTGGCATAAAGCACCGACTGACTATCCTGGGGCAGGGTGCCCTGCTGCTGCCAATCCGGGACGGGCTGCCACTCGTTGCGCCAACGGGCCAGATCCCGGGACGGCATGGGGTAGCCGATGGCATAGCCCTGGGCCCGTTCGCAGCCCAGGGCCAGCAACATGTGCCCGTGCTCCAGGGTTTCTACCCCTTCTGCGATCACCTCGCGGCGAAAGGCCCAAGCCAGACCGATCACGCTACGCACGATGGCCAGGTCGTCCGGCTCATAGGGCATGCCGTCGACAAAGCCCTGGTCGATCTTCAGGGTGTCGATGTGTAGTTGACGCAGGTAGGTGAGCGAGGAATAGCCGGTACCAAAGTCGTCCAGCGCGAAGCGAATCCCCAGCTTCTGGCACTGGGCGATCACCAGGCCGACCTGTTGAATATCCTCCAATGCAGAGCTTTCCAGGATCTCGAACTCGAGCATCTCTGGCGATACCGTGGGATAGCGTCCCAGCAGGGCATGGATCTCGTCGACAAAATCCTGCGATTGCAGGCGCCGGGCACAGACATTGATGCTTATCGGCACGGCCTCATCCCCCCACTCGGCCAACTGGCGCATCGCCGTCTCCATCACCCAGGCACCGATCTCCCGCTCCAGCGGGTGACCCTCAACCACCGGCAGAAAGGTCGAAGGCGGCAATAAGCCCTGTTTCGGGTGTTGCCAACGGATCAGCGCCTCTACCCCCAGCAGTGCGCCGCTGCGCATGTTGACCTGGGGTTGGTAGTAGAGCCGCAGTTCTTCCTGTTGCAGCGCAAGACGAATGCGCTCCAGGCTGTCGTGATGGCCGCGCAGGCTGCGGTCATGCTCGAGATCAAAGATATGGCAGGTGTTCTTGCCCGCCAGCTTGGCCTGGTACATGGCCTGATCGGCCTGGCGCAGCAGCTGATCGGCGCCGATCTCTTCAACTTGCGGATAGTAGGTCACTCCCAGACTGGCCGAGACCTGCAAGGTCTTGTCATTCTGATGCACCGGCTCTGCCGCCGCAGCGAGGATACGCTCAAACAATGGCAGGCTGGCCTCGATATCCTGCAACTGGGGCAGGATGACGACAAATTCATCGCCACCGATGCGCGCTACCGTGTCCTGCTCGCGCAGGCTGTTCTGAATCCGCTTGGCCACTGCGATCAGCAACTCATCGCCACAGGCATGGCCGTGTTTGTCGTTGATCGCCTTAAAACCATCCAGATCGAGATAGATCAGCGCCACGCGCAAACCGTCACGGCGCGCCTGCCGGAGCGCCTGCTCCAGCCTATCGGCCAGCAGGATGCGGTTGGGCAGGCCGGTCAGGGCGTCGTAGTGGGCGATGTGCTTGAGCTGGCGTTCGTACTCTTTCTCTGTGGTGATATCGGAAAACAAGCCCACATAGTGCTGCACGTCACCCCGCTCGCCCCGCACGGCATTGATCGCCAAGCGCTCGATGTATAACTCACCATTTTTGCGTCGGTTCCAGATCTCACCGGCCCAATTACCCTGCTCGGTGAGTGTTTGCCAAAGCGATTGATAGAACGCTGCCGGGTGTTTGCCGGACTTGAGTAAGCGGGGGTTCTTTCCCACCACCTCCTCGCGCCGATAGCCGGTGATTTGGGTGAAGGCGATGTTTACATCGATGATCTTCCCCTGCGGATCGGTGATCACCACGCCATCGCTCACATGACCAAACACGGTGGCAGCCAGGCGATCATTGGCATCACGCTGATGGCGCAACAGGGCATAACGCACCGCCTTGCGCAGGCTGCCACCATCGGCGCCCTTGCAGAGGTAATCATCGGCGCCGTGGGCGATCGCCTGCTCGATGATTCGGCTATCCTCCATGCCGGTAAGCACCACCAGCGGGCCATCCAACAGGTTGCGACCGTGTTCCACGGTCTCGATACCCCGAGAATCCGGTAGGTTCAGATCCAGCAGGGTGACATCGGGACACAGCCCCTGCTCCAGCAGCTGGCGGGTCTGAGCCACCGAATCGGCCAGGGTCACCTCGAAGGCCTCGGGATCACGCTCCAGCAACTGCCAGCGGATCAGGTTGGCATCACCGATGTCGTCTTCGACTATCAGCACATGGGGCTTTCTTTTTAGTGTTGTATCGCGCATTGGCGGCGTTCCCAAACAGTTGTCATAACAGCCTGTCAACTACTGCAATATGCAGTGCCGCACTGCAAATTGCAGCCCTGCATCCCGCAGGGTAGTAAACTCAAGCGAAGGCGTAACGCGGTCTGGTGACTAGGTTGCGCCAGTAATCGAACAGTATGGTCAGCTGGGCGGAGAGCCTGTCCATATCCATCGGCTTGACGAGATAACCGGCGGCATGATGTTGATAACCCAGCAGGATGTCGCTATCGGCACAGGAGGTGGAGAGGATGACGGTGGGAATATCGCACCAGGTCGGGTCGGACTTTAGCTTCTCCAGCAAGGTGAGCCCATCCATGCGCGGCATATTCAGATCGGTCAGGATCAGATCCGGGCGTGGCATCCCCTGCCAGGGGGACTTTCGCTGAAGAAAGGCTAGCGCCTCCACACCATCAAGCACATGCAGCAGACGGACAGGTAGATCGGCCTCTTCGCAAGCGTATCGAACAAGTAAGGCATCGGATGCATCATCCTCGACCAACAGCACGGTAAACAGCTCTTTTTTTGTCATGATTCTTCTTCGCGTTAGCGTAATGGGCAGCCAATAGCTGCACCCTTGTTTCAAGGGCAGCAAATCCCGTGCCTATCCCCCGACAGCGCAGCAAACGCCAGCCCGAAGCCCATCCGGCCCCTGCAACGGCAACTCGAAGCAAAAACAACTCCCCTGCCCCTCGCCAGCGGATTCGACCCATATACTGCCGCCATGGCGCTCGACGATGCGCCGACAGAGCGCCAGGCCGATACCATTGCCCTCGTACTGCTCGCGGCTGTGCAGGCGCTGAAAGATTTGAAACAGCCTGGGGATCTGCTCGGGGGGAATACCGATCCCGTTGTCTACGATGCAGCAGCGCCAGTGCTCCCCCCTTCGCTCACCGCGCAGTTGCACGACCAGGGGACGTTCGGCCAGGCGGTATTTGAGGGCATTGCCGATCAGGTTTTGCAGTAGGCGTGTCATCTCGTCACGGCTGGCCATCAGGGCCGGCCACTCCCCTTCGATCTCCAGCTTAGCCCCGGCCTCTTCAAGCAGCGGCTGCAGGAAGTGCAAGGCTTCGTCCTGCACCGCCTGGCTTTCCAGCTCGGCAATGGGCTGCCCCTTGCGCCCCACCCGTGAGTAGTCCAGCAGCGCCAGCAGCATTTGATCCATCCGTGCAGCCCCATCGATGGCAAACTGCATCATCTGCCGGGTGTCGCCATCCAGCTGCCCCTCCAGACGACGCTGGAGCATCTGCACATAGCTATTGACCATGCGCAGCGGCTGGCGCAGATCGTGCGAGACCACGTAGGCGAATTGCTCAAGGTCGGCATTGGAGCGTGCCAGCTCCTCTTCGATCCCCTTCATATCGCTGATGTCCACCGCCGTACCTGCGTTTCTCAACACCCTGCCCTGATCATCGACAACGGGATAGCTACGGGCGTGCAACCAACGGACCTCACCATTCGGGCGGACGATGCGATAGACCTCATCGAAAGGCTGTTTCCCCACACCATCATCCATCAGGGCCTGCCGGATGCGCTCACGATCATCCGGATGGGCGCTGTCGATAAAGCTATCGGGGTTGGCATACAGGCTCTCCGTAGTGCGTCCCCACACCTGCTCATAGGCCGGATTGATGTAAAGCATCTGCTCCGGGCTGCGCACCCACACCACCTCGCGGATGGTTTCGGTGATCTGGCGCAACAGCGCCTCGCTCTCACCCAAGGCACGGTTAAGCTGTCTGGTCTGTGTACCCGCCACCAGGGCACGCCGGTAGTAAAACAACAGCAATACCGTGCTTAGCAGCAGCAACCCGGTGCAGACCAGTAGCGCCACGAGCCAGTAGCGGTGTTTGTCCCACACATCACGCCAGGTAAAGCTCGGGGGCTGGTCAAAGGGTGGCAGGCGCAGACTGCGGGCCAGTGCCTCCACTGTCGAGTAGTCGGCGGGTACCGCAAAGCCACGGATCCCCATGGCCGCTGCCAGCTGGTCATCGGGCTCAAACAACAGCAAGGCTGCCGCGACAAGGCGAGAGAGTTCAGCGTCCACATGGGGAAGTACGAGCAAGGGCCACTCGGGATACAACTCAGTAGAGAGGGCAAGTGGGTAGCGTTGTCCTTGAGCGGAACCAAGTACACGCAGTTGTCCCGGTGCCAGTCGGCCATCGGCCAGCAACGACTCCAATACTCCGCTACGCACAAAGCCCACTTCGACCTCACCCGTCAGCAGGGCGTCGATCACCCGATCATGGGGCATGCCGGTGAAGAGCAGGTCCGCCTGATTTGGCAAAGGGGCCCCCTCCTCCAACAGCGCCATCGCCTGCGCCTGATAGCCGCCCAGCGATCCTCTAGAAACCGCCGCGATACGCCGTCCCGGCACATCATTTAGGCTATTGATATGCCGATACTCCGCCAGGGTAAGCACCACCCCGCCAAACTGGCTGAGCAGATATCCATGCTCCTCCACCAACAATGTCGCCAGCGGACCGGAGAAGCCGCTCTGGTTACGGTGCATCACGTAGTGGGCCGGATTGGTGAGCACAAAATCCAGCGCCCCGGCCTGGATCTTGCTCTCCAACTCCTCGTAATTTGCAGCGATCAGCTCAACGTTTCGCCCATTCAGCTGTTGCCCCAAATAATCTGCCAAGGGCTGCCAGCGGACCACCGTCTCCGCCAGGGGACGAAATGACAACACCCCCAGACGCAAGGTTTCGGCATGCAGGGCCGATGAAAACAGCCCCAGTAGCAACACGACGATACCGCCGCGGAGCCCCAGGCAAAGAGGTTTTTTATTGGTATTGGTATGGCGAAACAAACTCTCCTCCGGCGGTGAAAGCAGTACACCACCACCGTAAAGCAATATTCGCGCCACCCATAACCTATTGATATCGCGTGAAACCACACGGTCAAGACACACCACCAACTGCAAAATGCAGAATGACGGGGTACGGCAGCAATCACTATCGCCTCCCCTGTATCAGAGCTGCGCTGTACAATGGCAAGATGCGATAGATTGCCCATAACAGCTTCGCTGCCCAATAGGAGTTTGCCTTGTCATACGCCAACCGCTACGTGATTAACCGACTCGTCTTTGCCCTGGTGATGCTGTTGCTGGCCCTGCTGTTCGCCCGGCTGTTCTTTCCTCAGGGCGAGCCGGAACAAGAGCGCATCTCCGGGCTGGTGATCGAGGTAAATCAGGGGGAGACACAGAGCCTTCGCAGCGGCAACCGGGTTGAGCTGGTCACCGCCAGGCTGAGACTGGAAGACGGAAACGAGACTCGCCTGGGCTTTTTCCATCGCCGACCCAGGGTGGGTGAGACAGTCCAGGTACTGCGCCTGCATTACCCCAACGGCGAAATCCGCTACAGGCTGAGCGGGGAGCACGAGTGATGCTGACAGCGTCTGGCAGCTATCGGCTTCTCGTCACGCTGAGATGTGCCATTTCTTCGTGACACGACACTATCGTAGTGCGTCGACCGGCAGGGTGCCCAGCACCTCGCTGTTGCCGATACCGTCTGGTTGCAGGATCACCATGTCGGCGGGTTCGGTCTGCTGAAAGGTAATGGTGTTGATGTTGCTGCGGTGGGTCACCATGACCAGGTTGGCGCTGCCGGCAAAGTCCCCCATACGCTCTTCCACATCCATCATCAGAAAGGCTGACTCTCCAGCATCCATCGACTCGGCCAGGTTCAGGGCATTCCAGGCCTCTCCACCACCGAAGGCGATGGTAGCGGTTTCCGCAGCACGACAAAACTCGCTGTGGTACACCTGATCAACCTCGATCCCCTTGGCGGCAAAGGCCTGGGCGATCGCCTCCGCTTCGGCCCTGCCAGCGGCGCTCAGGTTTTGCTCTTCGGCACAGTTGCCATCGCTCAGGTGCATCGAGACCGCAGGCTCGGCAGACTGCGTGCTGGCATGGCGCATCATGATCACCTTGCCGCCCTCCTGTAGGGCCTGAATCAGCGATTGCTGGGCCACATCCTTGGCCACCGCGGTAAACGGCAACAACATCGCCGCTATGGCGATGGGGGCAAATAATCTATTCTTCATATCAATGACTCCTCCGGGGGTGTTATTTTGTCTATGCTAGGCATCCTGCTATCCAAACTCCCTACTCTCTACTTTTCCCCCTGAATATCCAACCGCTTCATCCGTTCCCACAGATTCTTGCGGCTGATCCCCAGGGATTGGGCAGTTTCAGCAATTCGGCCACCATGGCGCTCCAGCGCGTCACGGATATAGCCCTGCTCACACTGGCGCAGGTAGGCGGCCAGATTCTCCTGTTGTTCTTCACCGGAACACTCGGGCATGGCGGTCTCAAACAAGGTATCAACCATCAGCGAGTTGCCGGAGCTCAGGATGCAGGCACGCTCAATGGCGTGCTTTAGCTCACGGATATTACCGGGCCAGGGGTGGCGTAACAATGCCTGTTCGATTTGCGGTGAGAAGCGCCGTGGCTCGCGGCTGCTCTCCCGACACTGCTCACTGAGCATGCGCTGGGCCAACCAGATGATATCCTCGCGCCGTTCACGCAGTGGTGGGATGCGCAGCTGAATGACGTGTATGCGGTAGAACAGATCCTCACGGAAGGTTCCCTCATCCACCATTTCGCGCAGATCACGGTGGGTGGCGCCGATCAGGCGCAGCTCTACCGCGATGGTCTGCTC
Source organism: Ectothiorhodospiraceae bacterium (assembly GCA_007125455.1). GTDB lineage: Bacteria > Pseudomonadota > Gammaproteobacteria > Thiohalomonadales > Thiohalomonadaceae > SLDE01. The sequence continues at coordinate 6,662 of SLDE01000006.1, read as the reverse complement.
ACCACCCACTCGCACCACCCGGCGCTCCTGAATGGCACGCAGCAACTTGACCTGCATCGACAGCGGCATATCGCCGATCTCGTCCAGAAACAGGGTGCCGCCGTGGGCCTGCTCGAAGACCCCGGCGCGGGCGCGTACCGCGCCGGTAAAGGCCCCTTTTTCGTGGCCGAACAGCTCGGCCTCCAGCAAGCCTTCGCTAAGGGCACCGCAGTTGACCGCGACAAAGGGGGCCTGACCATCGGGGTGGGCCAACTCATGGATGCGCCGGGCAACCACCTCCTTGCCCACCCCGGACTCGCCGGTGATCAATACGCTATTGGCCTGGCTGGCAAGACGGGGTAGCAGGGCCTCGATTCGGCGCATCGCCGGGGAGACCCCCAATATCGCCTCACCCTGACTCGACAAGGGTGCCAGCAGTTGCCCCAGCTTGTCGATCAGCGCATCCAGATCAAAGGGCTTGGTGATGTAGTCCGTCGCCCCTGCCTTGAGCAACTCCACCGCACGATCCACTGCCCCGTAGCCGGTGATAAACAACCAAGGAGGCAGGGCCGTGATCGAGCTATCCTGCTGGAGTGAGAGGTAGAGCTCATCGCCCCCCAGATCCGGCAGACGGATGTCACTGACCACCACGCCATAATGGCGGTTTTGCAGGGCCTGCCTGGCCTCACCGCCAGTTTGCCACCAGTCGAAGCTCAAGCCCTCCAGTTCGAAACGCTCACAGAGGGATTCGCCCATGATTTGGTCATCTTCGATCAGGCAGATCTGTGCCGTTCCGCTCATTTTTCCTGCTCCCCGATGGGTATGCACACCATGAATACCGTCTCACCACTGGGCAGAGAATTGACATAGATATCACCACGCATCTGCTGCACCAGTTGGTAGGTCACCCACAGGCCCAGGCCATGCCCTTGAGGATTGCCACTGACAAAGGGCTCAAACAGTTGGGCCTGCTTTTCCGCGGGGATCGGTTCCCCTCGGTTCTCGACCCGGATCAGCAGGCAGCCATCCTTCAGCTCGGTGGTGCACAGTACCCCACTGCCCTCATCGGCGGCCTGCACCGCATTGAGCAGCAGATTCATCAGCACCTGACGCACCTGGGTCGATGGTAGTGCTACCGCCCGCTGTAGACTCCCCTCCCAGTGCATATGTAAGCGCTTGTTGTGGATGTGGGGCTGCAATAGGGTGTGGATGTCCTGCAGGTCGGCGTCGGTCAAGGGGTGGCTTTGTACCCGCGCCTCCACCAGCAGGGCGGCGACGGTCTCCTTGATCTGCAGCAGGCCCCGCTCCAGCAACGGCAGGGTCTTTTCCGCCAAATGCTCCGGCTGGCCGTGGCGTTTCCAGGTACTGATGGTATTGAGCATGCCGCCCAGCGGGTTGTTGATCTCGTGGGCGATCCCGGCGGTGATACGCCCTATCGCGGCGAGACGCTCGCTGGCGATGATCTGCTGCTCCAGGGCCTGCTTTTCCCCCAGCGCGTGGAGCATGCGCCTGAGCTGTTCACCGGCCTGACCTATCTCGTCACGGGATTGATACAGTCGACACTCGGTGGTGTCGGGAATACGCTCGCCGATCATCCCCATGCAGTCGGAGAGCTGCACCAGCGGCTCGGCCATACGACGCCCCCAGTACCAGCTTAGCGGCAGCAGAATGGCAAGCACCAGCAGGGTGACCACCACGGCGCGACTCACAATGCTGTAGAAGCGCGGCTTGTAGATCGACTTGGGGTACTCGATCACCAGTACCCCCAACGAGACCCCGTCGGAAACGATGGGCATCAGCAGGTGGAAAAAGCCCGACTCGGACAATTCCACCGACTGGCTGGCATATAGGCCTACCCTGCCGATCTCGTCGGCCAGGGCGGCGTAGATCGCGCCCAACTCGCTCAGTGGAGTCGAGACCGGATGTTCCAGCGGTCGGCTGGAAACGACCACCCGCTGCTGATCATCGACCACCATCAACAGATCGGCGGCCAGCGAGCTGGGACTGGCCGACTGGGCCGGGATGTTGATGATCTCGAAGGCTCGCCACAGATCATCGTGCTGGATCGGGGTAATCAACGTGCGCGCCAGTACCTGCCCAAGGCTTTCGGCATTGTCGAAGATGTCGGAGCGCATCTGCTCATACTCGCGGGTAACGATGGCGGCGGTGAGCATGAAGGCGGTGATCAGCACCAGCAGGGTGGCTCGTAGCGGGATCTTGTAGCGAAAGCTCAGATCACGAAACATCAGCCACCCCTAACCTGCTCGACCATCGCCGCGATGCTGCTGTACATCTCAGGCTCGGCGGGGATAAAGCCGTCCAGGTTGAGCTGTTCCAGCAGGGCCGCGCCATCCGGGTCGCGGCGCATCTCCAGAAAGACCTGCTGTACGGTATCGAACAGGCGCCCGTCCAGATCAGCGCGGGAGACAAAAGGGGGAAAACCGTAGGCCCTGGAGCGGTGGATCACCCGGGTATGGCTGACCAGTTCGGGGTATAGCCGCGCCATGGTCTCCCATACATAGCCCGCCACTGCACCGGCATCGGCGAGACCCACCGCCACCGCCTCCACCACCCGGCGGTGGGACCAGGTAAAGAAGCTGCGACGGAAGTAGCTATCACTACTCAAACCGGCCTGTTGCAACTGTGAGCGCGGATAGAGATAGCCAGAAAAGGAGTTGGGATCGGAATAGGCCATCACCCCACCAGCAAGCCCCTCGATGCCATTAGCCCGATGGGTATGATGCGCCAGCAAATAGGAATGGTACTCCGGCTTGCCCTGGAACAACGGTGTCGCCATCAGGCGCAGACGCTCACGCTCCTGCACATAGGGAAAACCACACAGCCAAGCCAAATCCAGATCGCGGGACACCACCTGCTCCAGGATCTCGCGATAACTGGAACGCTGTACGAACTGGATCTCCAGGCCTGTACGTCGCTGCAGATAGTCGCGCCAACGGCTAAGAAAGGCCGCCTGGTCATCGAGAAAGACCGGGGTCAGACCGATACGCAGGCCGCTGTGATGGCTCGTGGCAGCTACCCACGGTGCCATGGCAACACCCGCCATGCCCAGCAGAACACGCCGCCGGTCTAGCATACACACCCCTCCTGTTGCCCGCCCGGGTCGGGAAGTGGCCCCGCCCAAGGTCTCTATATTACGCTGGCCTGTGTGACCACCCTGATTGTCACACAATATACACTTGCCGCAATATCCGTCAATCCGTATATTGTGTCGCCTCACTCACTGACAGCTATGAATGAGGTTAAAGATGATTCGCTACGGTATCAACGGCTTTGGCCGCATGGGCAGGCTGGCACTGCGCGCCGCCTGGGGCCGTTTCCCACTGGAGTTGGTACAGATCAACGAGATCGCCAGTGATGGCGCGGCCTCAGCCCACCTGCTCAAGTTCGATTCGGTACACGGTACCTGGCCGCACGAATGTGATGGCGATGCGGATACCGTGTGTATCGATGGTCAGGCTATCGCCCATACCAGCAATCAAGCGATCGGTGATACCGACTGGTCCGGCTGTGACATCGTGATCGAGGCCAGCGGCAAGTTTCGCAAGATAGAGCAACTGCAGGCCTATTTTGATCAAGGGGTGAAGAAGGTGATCGTCGCCGCCCCGGTGGATGGTGCGCTCAACGTGGTTTACGGTGTGAATGACCACCTCTATGAACCCAGCGAACACCACCTGCTCACCGCCGCCTCCTGCACCACCAATTGTTTGGCCCCGGTGGTCAAGGTGATGCACGAAAAGGTCGGCATCCTGCATGGCTGCATGACCACCATCCACGACATCACCAACACCCAGACCATCGTCGACAAGGGCCACAAGGACTTGCGCCGTGCGCGCGCCTGCGGCCAATCACTAATCCCCACCTCCACCGGTTCGGCCAAGGCAATCACCCAGATCTTCCCCGAGCTGCAAGGCAAACTGAACGGCCACGCCGTGCGCGTACCCCTGCTCAACGCCTCGCTCACCGACTTCGTGTTTGAGGCCAGCCGCCCGGTCACCGCCGAAGAGATCAACGGCTACTTCCGCGCCGCCGCCGAGGGTGAATTGAAAGGCATCCTGGGTTATGAAGAACGCCCACTGGTCTCCATCGACTACAAAGACGATCCCCGATCATCCATCATCGACGCCCCCTCCACCATGGTGATCGACGGCACCCAGGTCAAGATCTACGCCTGGTACGACAACGAATGGGGCTACGTGAATCGTATGATGGAACTGGCCAACAAAGTAGCTGAGAACTTGTAAAAGAACCTTTTCAACGCAGAGAACGCCGAGGACGCAGAGGGTTAATCGGTGAGTTCGTTGAGATACCCGATAATAGGCAGGTCTGATGAGATATCACGCCATGGTATGTGGTCACTCAAGAAACACCTCTGCTCACTCTGCGTTCTCTGCGTTCTCTGCGTTAAATATCTTTTAGGGCATCCGTGAAAACATCCCTGCGCAATTATCTGACCGTCACCGGCGGCTACTGGGCCTTTACCATCACCGATGGGGCCATCCGCATGCTGGTGGTGCTGTATTTCCACCTGTTGGGCTATTCGCCCTTCGAGGTGGCGATGCTGTTTGTGTTTTACGAGCTGTTCGGGGTGGTGACCAATCTGGTCGGTGGTTATCTGGCGGCGCGCCTGGGGCTGAATGTGACCATGCAGCTGGGCATGGCGTTACAGGTGTTCGCCTTGCTGATGCTCACCGTGCCCGAGCCCTGGCTGGGAGTGGCCTATGTGATGTTCGCTCAGGCACTGTCCGGGATAGCCAAAGATCTGAACAAGATGTCGGCCAAGGCCTCGGTGAAGACCCTGGTTCAGGACGGTGGTGACGCCAAGTTGTTCAAGTGGGTGGCGGTGCTCACCGGCTCGAAAAATGCACTTAAGGGCGTCGGCTTCTTTATCGGTGCCTTACTGTTGCAGCTCATCGGCTTTCGCGGCGCGCTGTGGGTGCTGGCCGGGGTGCTGGCGCTGGTATTGCTGACCACCTGGCTGCTGCTGCCCAGCCAGATGGGCAAGGCCAAGGCCAAACCCAAGTTCACCCAGGTGTTTGCCAACACCCCGGCGATCAACTGGCTTTCAGCGGCGCGCTTCTTTCTGTTTGGTGCGCGCGATGTGTGGTTTGTGGTGGCCCTGCCGGTCTACCTGGTCTCGGTGTTGGGTTGGCAGCACAGCGCGGTGGGTGGGTTTCTTGCCCTATGGGTGATCGGCTACGGCGCGGTGCAGGCCTCGGCCCCCAAGCTGATCCGCCAGCGCCACCAGGGCGCCGGGCCGACTGGCCGGGATGCCCTACTGTGGGCGCTGATCCTGGCGGCCAGCCCCCTTTTGATCGCGCTGGGGCTCTATCTGGAGTCGTCAGCGACGCAGGTGGTGGTGATCGGCCTGCTGGTGTTTGGCCTGCTGTTCGCACTCAACTCAGCGATCCACTCCTACCTCATCCTCGCCTACGCCGACCACGACAAGGTCGCGCTCAATGTGGGTTTTTACTACATGGCCAACGCCGGCGGACGGCTCATTGGCACCATACTCTCCGGGGCCACCTACCAGCTTTATGGTCTGATCGGCTGCCTGCTGGTCTCAGCCCTGTTCATCCTGATCGCAGCGGCCCTAACCCTGCGACTACCAGGACCGGAGCCGGAGTGTCGTGGCCGGAGTGTCGGCCTCTAGGCCGATATTAAACCGTATCGCCATCATCATCATCGAGCTGGAGCTCGACGCTCCCGGCCAACACTCCCGGCTCGATGCTCCCGGCCAACGCTCCCGGCTCGATGCGCCGACCAAACATCCCGGATAGATTCGATTGAACCAATATACGCATTAACGTATATTAAGCGCATTGCTCCCACCCAAAGGAACTGCTGTGTTTGAGATCTTTACCCTACTGGCCGATCTGTTGGTGTACGAGGCCCTGGGCTTGAGCGCTGAGAGCCGCGTCGGCGCGGCGCTGCACTTCTTTGTCATGGACGTGGCGAAGATCTTCTTCCTGCTGGTGGTGGTGATCTATCTTATGGGCTGGCTGCGCGCCTTTGTTAGCCCCGAACGGGTACGCGAGTTCCTGCGTGGGCGTTCCAAACACAGTGCGCGTGGCATGGCAGTGGGCCTGGGAGCGGTCACCCCGTTTTGCTCTTGCTCCTCGGTGCCGTTGTTCATCGGCTTTGTCGAGGCGGGGATCCCGCTCAGTGTCACTTACTCCTTTCTGATCGCCAGCCCGATGATCAACGAGATCGCGGTGGTGCTGCTGATCACCCTGCTCGGCTGGGAGGTCGCCGCGCTGTATGTACTGGCCGGGCTGGTGATCGCCTATGTGGGTGGCATGGTGATGGAGCGCTTTCGTACCGAACGCTGGGTGGAGGAGTATGTGTGGAAGATCCACATGGGCGAGGGCCATATCCCGCGCCCAGACAACTCACTCAAGGGCCGCCACCTCTATGCCTGGGGCGAGGTAAAGGAGATCGTGCGCCGGATCTGGAAGTGGATCTTCATCGGCGTGGGTGTCGGTGCCTTCTTCTACGGTTATGTGCCTGAGGAGTGGGCCAGCAACCTCGGCGACAGCCTGTTGGCGGTCCCCGTGGCGGTATTGATCGGTATCCCGCTCTACTCCAATGCCGTCGCGGTGGTGCCGGTGGCCGAGGCGATGTTGCTCAAGGGGGTGGCGCTGGGCACCACCCTGGCCTTCATG
>SLDE01000047.1 GCA_007125455.1 Ectothiorhodospiraceae bacterium | reverse complement strand
GATTGATGCTGGGTACCGTATCGACCTATTGGTAGAAGAACAGGTGATTGTAGAACTGAAATCGGTGGAAAGGATTTTGCCTGTACACAAGGCCCAATTACTTTCTTATTTGCGTCTGGCTAATAAAGTGACGGGTTTACTGATTAACTTTAACGAGCGCTTCTTGAAAGATGGGGTAAAGCGTGTGATGAACGGCTATATCCAGTAATGGTGGTCACTTATCACTCACATTTCTCTGTGCTCTCTGTGGGCTCTGTGTTGAAAAGGTTTTTATGAACAATCTCCTCAAGATCGACAATCTGACTATCGCCTTTGGCCATGCGGGCGAGCGTACGCCGGTGGTGCATGGGGTGTCGTTGTCGATGCGTGCGGGGGAGAAGTTTGCCCTGGTGGGGGAATCGGGTTCGGGCAAGTCGGTCACGGCGCTGTCTTTATTGCAGTTGCACGATCGGACGCAGTGCGAATACCCATCGGGCAGTGTGCAGTTTAATGGCCAGGAGCTGATCGGCTTGCCGGAGCCTGAGCTACGCGCCCTGCGTGGGCGGGAGATCGCGATGATCTTCCAGGAGCCGATGATCTCGCTCAACCCGGTCTACACCATCGGCGACCAATTGGTCGAGCCCTTGATGCTGCATCAGGGCCTCAGCCGTGAGCAGGCCAGGGAGCGGATGATCGCCCTGCTGGAGCGGGTAGGGATCCCCGACCCGAGCAAGCGCTTTGATGCCTTTCCGCATATGCTCTCCGGTGGGCAGCGCCAACGGGTGATGATCGCCATGGCGCTGGCCTGTAAGCCCAAGCTGCTGATCGCCGATGAGCCCACCACGGCGCTGGACGTGACCATCCAGCGCCAGATCCTCGACCTGCTGGATGAGCTGCAGAGCGAGTTCAATATGGCGGTGTTGCTGATCACCCACGATCTCAATATGGTGCGCCATTTCGCCGATACCGTGGCGGTGATGGAGAAGGGGCATATCGTCGAACAGGGGGCGGTGGGCGAGGTGTTTGCCCGGCCCGAACACCCCTACACCCAGCGCCTGCTGGCCAGTGAGCCGGAGCGCCTCACCGCAGGGGATGACCTCACCGCCATGCAGGAAAAACCGCCATTGCTCAAGGCCGATACCCTGCGCTGTTACTTTCCCATAAAGGCCGGTTTCTTCCGCCGCAAGGTGGGCGAGGTGCGCGCGGTGGATCAGGTCAGCATCGCCCTGCATCCGGGCGAGACGGTGGGGATCGTTGGTGAGTCCGGCTCGGGCAAGTCCACCCTGGGGATGTCGCTGCTGCGCCTGCAGGAGAGCGAGGGGCCAATCCGCTTTCTCGACCAGCGCCTGGATGGGATGCGCAGCAAACAATTGCGCCCGCTGCGCCGCCATATGCAGGTGGTGTTTCAGGACCCCTACTCCTCGCTCTCGCCGCGCCTGAACATCGAACAGGTTATCGGTGAGGGGCTGCAGGTACACTTCCCCGAGCTGAATCGCGCCCAGCGCCGTGAACACATTGTCGCCACCCTCAATGAGGTGGGGCTGGACGAGGCCATGCTGGAACGCTATCCGCACGAGTTTTCCGGTGGCCAGCGCCAGCGCATCGCCATCGCCCGCGCGGTGGTGCTGGAGCCCAAGCTGCTGCTGCTGGACGAACCCACCAGCGCACTGGACATCTCGGTGCAAAAACAGGTGCTGGCCCTGCTGCGCTCCCTGCAACAGCGCCATGGCATGAGCTATCTGTTCATCTCCCACGATCTGAAGGTGATCCGCGCCATCGCCCACCGGGTGCTGGTGATGAAGGCGGGCCAGGTGGTGGAACAGGGCGAGACCGAGGCGCTGTTTTCCGCCCCTCAGCATCCCTATACCCACCGCCTGCTGGAGGCGGCGCTGTGGGGCGAGCAGTGAGTGACTATCTGATCTACCTGCCGCTGTTGCTGATCGCCCTGGGCACCCTGCTGCAACTCTATATCCATCTTGCCGCACGGCGCATGCGCGGATGCGATATCAGCGCGCAGCCGGGCATGGAGGCGCTGGACACCCTGTGCCCCGACTGGCGCGAGCGGCCCCGTCTATTGCTCTACTTCTCCAGCGCCTACTGCGGCCCTTGCCAGGCGATGATGCCGGTGATCGATGGGCTGGTCAGCGAAGGGGCCGCGCTGCTCAAACTCGACGCCCTCGAACAGGGCGAACTGGCCACCACACTGGGGGCCCGGGGTGCCCCGGCCTTTGTACTGCTGGAGCAGGGCAAGGTCGCCAAGGTCCACCTCGGCAGCCTGAGCGAAGCGGCGCTGCGCAGGCTGGTTGCAGGGTGAGCTTTGCCGTATCACCTTGATGCGTGTTCTGATGGCGTATATGCTGTCAGTATGGTGGACTTGGTACTCGATACAAATGTTTTTGTTGCCGCAATGCGTTCTGATGGTGGGGCGTCGCGTGAATTGCTGCGCCGGTGCTTGTTGGGAAGACACTGCGCACTGTTTGGCAATGCGTTATGGTTGGAGTACGAGGATCTGATGGGCAGGGATGTATTTGGATCACTGACCACTGACGGGGAGCGGCGCCAAGTGCTAGCAGCCCTGGCAAAGTCGGGGCGATGGGTAAACATCTATTATGGTTGGCGCCCCAATTTGCCCGACGAAGCGGATAACCACTTGATCGAATTGGCCATCGCTGGCAATGCGATGGCGGTAGTAACGCATAATATTCGTGACTTGGCTAAGGGAGAGCTGTCACTTGGTCAGCTTCGCATCGTCACCCCCAGCCAATGTTTGGAGGACTTCCCATGAGCACATTGACCATCCGGTTACCGGACGACACGGCACAACGTCTCAAGTCCATGGCACGAAGCCGCGGCCTGAGTGTCAACAAACTGGTGGAGGAGATGAGTGCCCAGGCCCTGGCTGCCTGGGATACCGAGATCCGTTTTCGTACCCTCGCTACGCGAGGCGATACCCAGGCCGCGTTGGCGATCCTTGAGCGGCTGGATAGCGAAGCACAATCTGAAATCAACACAGGCAAACCATGAAACCATTGATCATCTACCATGCCAACTGCCTCGATGGCTTTGGCGCGGCCTACGCCGCCTGGCGGCACTTTTCCACACGGGATATTGAGGCGGAGTACCTGCCCGCCAGCCACGGCGATGCCCCGCCCGATTGCAGCGGTAGGGAGGTCTATATCGTGGACTTTTCCTATAAGCGACCGCTACTCAAGCAGATCTGTGCCCAGGCGCTGAGGGTCACCATCCTCGACCACCACATCTCCGCCCAGGAGGATCTGGCCGGACTGGAGCTGGAGCACGACAATCTGCAGGTGGTGTTCGACATGGAGCGATCCGGGGCGGTGCTCAGTTGGGCACACTTTCACGACGGGGAGCCCCCGCTGCTGCTTAGGCACGTACAGGACCGTGACCTGTGGCGCTTTGAGCTGGAAGGCACCAATGCCATCAATACCGCGCTAATGAGCTACCCCTTCAGCTTCGAGCGTTGGCATCAGGCGGCCGACTCTGCCGAGGCGCTGGCGGCACTGCGGGGGGAGGGGGAGACCATCAACCGCTTCCGCAACCAGATGATCGAGCAGTACAAGCTGCGTGCGGTGATCGGTGAGATCGCCGGTCAGCGGGTGCCGGTGGTCAATGCCCCCCATGCGATTATCAGCGAGTTACTCGGGCAACTGGCCGAAGGCCATCCCTTTGCCGCGGGCTATCAGGACAAGGGCGACAAGCGTAGTTGGTCGCTACGTTCAAGCAAGCAGGGCGGGGCCGATGTGGCGAAGATCGCCGAGCAGTTCGGTGGTGGCGGGCATCGCAATGCGGCCGGTTTCCACACCCGTTTGCCGCCGACCTTACTTCAGCTCAAGCCTTGAACTTTTGCCATATCCCCCTATCTAAAACGCACGAATTTGTGACAAATTAACCTCGGAGAGTAGAACCGATGAAGCGTATTGCCCTGTTCCTTGCCACCAATATCGCCATCTTGGCGGTGCTGTCGGTCATCCTGGCCGTTACCGGCGTAGGTTCAATGCTGGATGAGTCCGGCGCGATCGACTTTGTTAGCCTGCTGGCCTTCTCGGCCATCGTCGGCTTTGTGGGCTCGTTCATGTCCCTGGCGATGTCCAAGTGGACCGCCAAGAAGATGACTGGGGCCAAGGTCATCGACCCCAATAGCCACAACCAGACCGAGCGCTGGCTGTATGAGACGGTGCGTCGTCAGGCCCAGCAGGCCGGGATCGGCATGCCCGAAGTCGCCATCTACAACGCCCCCGAGCCCAACGCCTTTGCCACCGGGATGAATCGCAACAACTCCCTGGTGGCGGTCAGCACCGGGCTGATGAATGCCATGGGCCAGGATGAGGTCGAGGCGGTGCTGGCCCACGAGGTCAGCCATGTGGCCAACGGTGACATGGTGACCATGGCGTTGATCCAGGGGGTGGTGAACACCTTTGTGGTCTTCCTCTCGCGCATCATTGGCCATCTGGTCGACCGGGTGGTGTTCAAGACCCAGAACGGCCATGGCCCGGCCTTTTGGATCACCACCATCTTCGCCCAGGTGGTGCTGGGGATCCTCGCGAGCATGATCACCATGTGGTTCTCACGCCAGCGCGAATTTCGCGCCGATGCCGGGGGTGCCCATCTGGCCGGTCGCGAGAAGATGATCGCCGCGCTGGAGGCGCTGCGCCGTGGTGCCGGTGAGAATGAGTTACCGGATCAACTGGCCGCCTTCGGGATCTCCGGCCACATCGGCCAGGGTATGAAACGGTTGTTCATGTCCCATCCGCCACTGGAAGAACGTATCCAGGCGCTGCGTGAGATGCGCTAAGGGCATTTGCTGGTCGCACGATAAAGCGGAAGTTGGCCTCGGCCACTTCCGCTTTTTTATTGCCGACGAGAGTGGTTTAATGGCGCTGACAAGACGCATAAGGCGCGCTAGATGACGTTTCAGATCGCCGCACTGGCGCTGTTTGACAGCCTGAATATCCTCACCCTGGCGATTGCCATCTTTCTGCTGGGCACCCCTCGACCGGTGCCGCGCACCCTGGCCTATATTGCCGGAACCTCGCTGGGCTACTTCACCGCTGGGCTGATCCT
>SLDE01000131.1 GCA_007125455.1 Ectothiorhodospiraceae bacterium | reverse complement strand
GGCACTCAGTAGACTGATTTTTAAGGAGTTTAGCGAGGCGCGCATGCATGTGGGGCCATGGCGGCGGGCCTGGCTGGAGGCGGTCAAGGCCAGGGAGATCGGCGTGGCCGAGTCGGTAAGGCGTTATTTGGATAGTCTTTAAGAGGTGTGCGATGAGTGGCTGGGGTTGTCCACATGAGGCGAAAGGTCGCTGTGAGCGGGTGCAGCAGCGCCCCTGTGATCCGGGCATGAAGGGCTGCATCCTGTTTGGCCGGTTTGTGTTCAGCGATGACAGCAAGAACCGCCCCGGTGGGCCACGACGGCGCGACCCGCGCCGGGCGACTGGGGACGATGATTAGCCCAAAAAGCTCTCACCGCAGCGACGCGCAGTTCCCAGAGGGAGAGCGGTATCTCCTGACCCCTGCTCAGGGCCTTGTTTGTTAGTCGGTTCCGTTCGCTATTCTGGGAGTTTCAGTTCCGCCAGAAAGCGCCGTTTGGCCAGCACCAGCGCCGCACGGATCTGGTCAGTGGTTTCGGCAGACAGTTCTTCCTGGGCCAGACGTAACCACTCCAGGCAACCGGCGTGGTAGTGCTCAAAGGCCTCGCGTACCTGGGCGCCGTCCAGTGCTGAGCATTGCTGTGCAGCTTGGGTCTGCGTTGTGCCTTCCCCTACTGTTTCAACCAGCGCATGGCGCGGGATCATGCGCGATTGCCCGTTGGCCAGCCTGCTGGCGGTCAGGGGGCCTGTCTTGCTGTATTCCTCGTTTTGATAGCGAAATGCCTCGCCGATGGCGAGCAGGGTGAATTTTTTCATCGGGCATGCTCCTTGGGGATGGGGCGATTATCCCCATCCCCTGGGTGGAGGCACAAGAGATCAGTGATGGTGATGCCCGTGGCCCTCATGGTGCCCATGGTCATGTTGGTGCTCATGTCCATGGTCATGTGGCGCCGCTTCACCGCTGACCCGCTGGAAGGGGGTGAAACGCGCCTGTTGGCTGTCATGGCCGGGCAGGCTGATGCTGAGTACCACGGTCATGCCATCGTCCAGCTGAAAATCACCGCTGCCGTGCATGCGGTTATCACCGCTGGGGGCGAGGCGTACGGTGCTGCGCTGGCCGCCCGAGAGCACGGTGGCGCGGGCGCTGCCGCCCTCGGTGGCGATGGCTTGATCGGCGTGGTCTGCCACGTGAATGGTCAGCTCGCCTGGTTCGGTCACCATTTCCACATGGAAGGGTCCGGCCATGCGCATCTGTCCCCCGTGGGGGTGTTCCTGGGCATCGAACCAGGCGTCGTCGTGGGCAATGGCGTGCTGGGCCAGGGTTAAGGACAGGGCTAAGGCCAGTAGGGTAGTGAACAGTGCTTTCATGGGTAACTCCTTCTTGTTGGATGGAAAGATTTTAACGCAGAGAACGCCGAGGACGCCGAGGACACAAAAAGTTGGGTGTCTGCAGCATACGATTCATTAACTGAGGCTGTCTGCTTGTCATGCACATCACAAATCCTCTGCGAACTCTGCGAACTCTGCGTTAAAAATGTTTTTTTCATCAATAGGCCGTGTCGCGTTTGAGCGCGACCAGTCGTTCCAGGGGTTTTTTGCCCCATAGCCAGAACATCACCGGGGTGAGCAGGGTGTCGAGCAGGGTGGCGCTGATCAGGCCGCCGAAGATCACCAGGGCCAGTGGCTGGAGGATCTCCTTGCCCGGTGTTCCCGCTGCGATCAGCAGGGGGATCAGGGCGCAGGCGGTGACCAGTGAGGTCATCAGCACCGGGGTGAGTCGCTCCAGTGAGCCGCGTACGATCATCGCCTTGCCGAATTGCTCGCCCTCGAAGGCGACCAGGTTGACGTAGTGGCTGATCTTGAGGATGCCGTTGCGTGCGCTGATCCCGGCCAGGGTGATAAAGCCCACTAGGGTGGCTACCGACAGGATCCCGTCAAACAACACCAGCGCGGCGACACTGCCGATCAGTGCCAGCGGGATGTTGGCGAGGATGATCCCGGTCAGCACCATCGAGCGGTAACGACTGTAGAGCAGGGCGATGATCAGGGTGAGGGAGAGCAGCGCCAGCCAGGTGATCTGGCGGGTGGCCGCTTCCTGGGCCTGGAATTGCCCCTCCAGTGCGGTGAAGTAGCCGGGCGGTAGCGGCATCGTGGCCAGTTCCTGGCGGATCGCTGCCACCAGTGCGGCCATGTCGCGCCCGTCGCTGTTGGCAGAGACTACGATACGGCGCTGACCGTCGTCGCGGTTGATCTGGTTGGGGCCGAGGGATTCGTCGATGTCGGCGATCAGTGCCAGCGGGATGTGGCCCTCCGGGGTCTCCACCAGGAGTTCGCGCAGGGCCTGGGCACCACGTTGGTGATCGGGCAGACGCAACACCACGGCAAAGCGGCGATGCCCGTCCAGCACCTCGGCCACGTGGGCACCGCCGACCAGGGTCTCCAGTGCGCTGAGTACCTCGGCGGGGTTGACCCCGTGGCGTGCGGCACGGGCGTAGTCCAGGCGTACATTGAGCTGCGGGATCAATACCTGGCGTTCGATCTGTAGGTCCACCAGGCCATCGATCCCGCCCAGGCGCTCCTGCAGCTGCCCGGCCAGGGTGCGCAGGGTGTCCAGGTCGTCACCGAAGACCTTGACGGCCACTTGGGCGCGGATCCCCGAAAGCATGTGGTCGAGGCGGTGGGCGATGGGCTGGCCGATGCTGGTATTGCCGGGCAGCGGGGCCAGTTGTTCGCGGATCGCCGCCATGATCGCCTCGCGGTCGCGTTCGGAGGGGGCCAGGTCGACGTCGATCTCCGAGTAGTGTACCCCTTCGGCGTGTTCGTCCAGCTCGGCGCGGCCAGTGCGCCGTCCGGTGGCGCGCACCTCGGGTACCTGGGCGATCAGCCCCTCGGCGATGGCACCGACCCGATCCGATTCGGCCAGGCTGGTGCCGGGCTCCAGCAGCAGGTTGATGGTCAGGGTGCCCTCGTTAAAGGCGGGCAGGAAGGCGCGCGGCAGGAAGGGCACGCTGGCGGCGGCGGCCGCCACCAGCAGCAGGGCGGGGATCAGCAGGGTACGCGGGTGCTTGAAGGACCAGTGCAGCAGTCTTTCGTCCCAGTATTTTAGCCAGCGCACCAGTGGGGTGTCCCGCTCCACATGGCGCTTCATCCCCGGCAGCAGGTAGTAACACAGCACCGGGGTGAGGGTGATCGCCACTATCATGCTGGCCAGCATGGAGACGATGTAGGCGATGCCCAGCGGGGTGAATAAGCGCCCCTCCAGCCCTGGCAGCAGAAACAGGGGCACGAATACCAATACGATGATCATGGTGGCGTAGACGATCCCCGAGCGTACCTCGGCGGTGGCGCTTGCTACCAGCTCCAGCAATTCGCGGGCCGGGGGTCTGCCGCCACGGGCCAGGCGCTGGCGCAGGCGGCGGTGTACGTTCTCCATGCCAACAATGGCGTCATCCACTAATTCACCGATGGCGATCGCCAGGCCGCCCAGGGTCATGGTGTTGATCGACAGGCCGAACCAGCGGAACACCAGTACGGCGGTTAGCAGCGAGACCGGGATCGCCAGTAGGGAGATCAACGTGGTGCGACCGTTGAGCAGGAACAGGAACAGCACGATGGCGACGATGATCGCCGCATCGCGCAATGCCTCCTGCACATTGTTGACCGAGGCGCTGATAAAGTCGGCCTGGCGGAACATGACCTGGGGTGTCGGGCTGCCCTCGGGCAGGGTGCGGCTGAGGGCAGCAAGGGCCTCTTCCACTTGGGCGGTGAGGCGCACGGTATCTGCCTCGGGCTGTTTTTGCACCGAGACGATCACCGCCGGACCGGCGTTGTAGCTGCCATCGCCACGCTTGACCTGCGCACCGAAGCCCAGTTCGGCCACCTCGCCGAGCAGGATCGCCCGCCCGTCCCGGTGGCCGACCACCAGTTGGCGCAGGTCGTCCAGCGAGGTGGTGCGTCCCAGGTGGCGGATCAGGTATTCGCTGGCGCGTTGCTCAAGGAAGCCGCCGCTGGTGTTTTGTGCAAAGCCCTTGAGGGCGCGTTCCAGATCGGCCAGGGTGATGGCCAGGTCTTCCATGCGCAGGGTGTCGGGCAGCACCTGGTATTGGCGCACCTCACCGCCGATGGCGATCACCTGGGAGACGCCGGGGATGGTGAGCAGTTGGGGGCGTAGCACCCAGTCGGCCAGCTCGCGCACTGCCATCGGGTCATTGTCGGCCACGGGCAGGGCGATCAGCATGATCTCGCCCATGATCGAGCTGATCGGCCCCATGTGGGGCACCACGCCGGGCGGTAGCTGATCACGGATCAGCCCCAGGCGTTCGTTGACCTGCTGGCGGTTGAGGTGGACATCGCTGCCCCAGTCGAACTCCACATAGATGATGGACAGGCCCACCCCGGAGACCGAGCGTACCCGCTGCACCCCCGGCATGCCGTTCATCGCCGACTCGATGGGGAAGGTGACCAACGATTCCACCTCTTCCGGGGCCATGCCATCGGCCTCGGTCATCAGGGTCACCGTGGGACGGTTGAGGTCGGGAAACACATCCACCGACATCTGTTGCAGGGTAAAGGCGCCATAGACCATCAACATGGCCGCGCCGAGCAACACCAGCAGGCGTTGCTGCAGGCTGGTGCGGATCAGGGAATCAATCATTTGGTGACTCCATTGGAAAAGATTGTCAACACAGAGCACGCGGAGGTATGAATGATCTGGGTGATGTCAGATTTTGATGAATCACTTTCGGATGCAGCGTGCATCATCATGTTTTACCTCTGTGCCCTCTGTGTTGAGGGGTTTATCTGATTTGCCCGAGCAGGGTCGCGCCTTGGGTGACTACCCGCTCACCGCCGTCGAGGCCACGGGTGATCGCGATCTGTTCGCCATCATGGGGCTGCCATTCGACCCGCCGCGCCTGGAAGCCTTCGGCGCGGTGGTGTAGCCAGACCTGTTCACTGCCATCGCTGCCGCGTACCACCGCTTCGCGTGGGAGCAGCACCGCAGGCTGTTGCAGGGGCTGATCGGCCAGCACCTCTACCTTGGTGTCGATGGGCAGTGGCGATAGCTCACCTTCCAGGGCAAACAATAGCGGGATGGCCTGCTGGCGCAGGCGCGCCCCGGCACCGATGAAGCGGGCCTGTAGCACGTTGCCGTCTGGCAGTACTACACGGGCGCTTTGCACCCGTGCGGCGAGGGTCGGATCCCAGCTTACCGCCTCGACCCACAGCCGCTGAGGGTCGACCACCTCGAATAGGGTTTGGCGCGACTCGACCACCTCTCCGGCACTCACCCGCGCCAGGCTAATAATCCCGTCGGCCGGGGCGAGCAGGGGTTCGCGTTGGTAGAGGCCGCTGGCCAGGGCGGCGCGGCGGCGCTGTAGGCTGGTCAGTTCCATCCGCGCATCGTCGATCTCCTGTTGGGCGACGGTGCCGCTGAGGCGTTCCAGACGGGCCAGCTGGCGGGTGAGCAGAACGATACGTCCATCCAGATCGGCCAGATCCGCCTCGCCACTGCCCAGCTCCAGGGTTTCGGCCACCGGCAGCAGCCAGGCCAGGGTGTCACCACGGCGAACCTGCTGGCCCAGGTGGGGCAGACCGTCGGGGCCGGCCTCGATGCGCCCGGCGCGCCCGGCCTGTACCCGCCCACTGGCGTTGGGGTCGGGTAACACATGCCCCATCAGACGTAGCGGCACCGAGACCCGTTGCGGTTGGGCCTGCACGGTGCGAATGCCCAGTAGGCGCTGACTGGCCTTGGGCACGAATAGGCTGCCATCGGGCAGGCGGGTCGGTTGGTCGCCCATGATCGTGGCGGGCTCATCGCCGTGGTCATGCCCGGCATGTGCCAGTGCCTGATCCGGCTGGATCAACAACAGCAGTGGTAACAGCAGGGCGGCATGACTGGGCTGGCGTGTGCCGCGCCACAGCAGGATCAGGGCCAGGAGCAAGAGTGCGATGGCGGTGGGCCACTGCCACTCCAGGTGGGCGTGTGCTTCGCTTTGTGTGTTATCGGCCACCTCCAGGGTGGCCAGCAACAGCTCTTCGACACCGGGGGCGCTGAGCAGGATGATCAGGGTGTGGCGCCCTGCCTCGTGCAGTGCCGGGTCATGGATTTGGTAAAGGCCGGGCTCTGTCTCGGCCACCGCCAGCAGGCGCTCCTCGCGCTCCAACTCGACCTCCAGCACGGCTCCGGTGATCGGTGCGTTGGTGGCAAAGTCATCGAGATAGATGTCCAGCGCCCCGTGGCGCAGCACCCCGACCAACTCCACACTGTCGCTATGGGCCTCGAAGCGCGGCCAAGTGCTCATCTGTGGTCCGGCTTCGTCGCCATGGTCGTGGCCCTCATGGGCCAGCAGGGTGGGTGACAGTAGCAGTCCCGCCAGAAACACGGGTAAAAGTAGATGCAACATGGTAATCCTCGCCGATGGAAGAGATGTTGTTCAACACCAGGGCGTGAAGGACAAGCAAGGCGATGCAATGGTGTCGAAGCGATCATCGACTACGCATCCTTTGCGCCTCTACGGTGAAGAATCAGGCTGTAATACAGCTTGGCTCTAGGCGAGAGATAGGGGAGGACGAAGTCCGGGGGGGATGCTGCGGGAGTAATGGGATAGCGTGAGGGTCGCTACCCAGTGATCTGTCTGTCGGTCGACCCCCGCCAGGTTTGATGATGGCACCGCCGGACTGACCGCCGGGTGGCAGCACTGGCAGTGGTCGCAGTGGAATGAGCCGCTGTGGGTGGTGCTGGCTTGGGTACGGGATTCGGCACTCGCCTCGCAGTCCGGGCAAAGGGTGTGATGCCCGTCAGTGAGCTGCGCGGAGGGTGTACCATAATGTGTCGCGTGGTGGTGATGGTGGTGATCGACGGCGTGGCTAGTCACGTCATGTTCATGCGGACAGGGCGCAAACTGACCGGCCATTAGCTGCAGGGGCAGCAGGGCAGCAAGTAGCAAAAGCAGGGCGGCGCGCCAGTATCGCATGGGTCATTCCACGTTCGGGATGGTTTCAAGATACCCTATGGGGTGGTACACGGCAAGCTTTGTTCCGCGTTGGTTACGCCGCTTTGAACAGGGTAAAGTCCACATGGACTGCATCGTATGGAATGATGATTTGCTCGTCTGCACTGCGTTCCAGAATACCTGCATCCAATAGAGTATGGACATCGCCATGCACCCCCTTGACATCGCGTCCGGCGCGGCGTACGGCCCCGCGGATGCTCATGGCACCCTGACCGGCCATGGCCCGGAGCAGTTGCCAGCGCTTGGGGGTCATGGTCTGCCAGAGCAAGCTCCACTGCAGCGAAGGATATATACGCTGGGCCCAAAAGTGTTGTCAAACACTCCAACACGCCTTCGGTAGGGCGGGAGATTACTCCTGTTGTTTGCCGCTCATCACCTTCTGCAGGGTATCCATCAACTGTGAGGGCACCGGAAAGACGATGGTGGAGCTTTTCTCCCCGGCGATCTCGGTGAGGGTTTGCAGGTAGCGCAGTTGGATGGCGGTGGGTTGGTGTGACAGCAGTTCGGCGGCCTCGACCAGCTTGCCGGCGGCCTGTTGTTCACCTTCGGCATGGATCACCTTGGCGCGTCGTTCGCGTTCGGCTTCGGCCTGCTTGGCGATGGCGCGGATCATGCTTTCGTCGATGTCGACGTGTTTGATCTCCACATTGGCGACCTTGATCCCCCATTGGTCGGTTTGGCGATCGAGGATCTCCTGGATGTCATCGTTGAGCTTGTCGCGCTCAGAGAGCAGCTCGTCCAGATCGTGCTGGCCCAGTACCGAGCGCAGGGTGGTCTGGGCCAGTTGGCCGGTGGCCTCCATGTAGTCCTCCACGTTGATGATCGCCTTTTGCGGGTCGATCACGCGAAAATAGAGCACGGCATTGACCTTGACCGAGACGTTGTCGCGGGTGATCAGATCCTGGGAGGGTACGTCCAGCACCAGGGTACGCAGATCCACCTTCACCATCTGCTGGATGATCGGGATGATGATGATCAACCCTGGCCCTTTGACCTTGTGGAAACGCCCAAGCATGAAGACGACCCCCCGCTCGTATTCGCGCAACACGCGAAACGCGCTGGCGAGCAGGGCGACGATGAGTGCCGCTATGGTAAGTAGAAAGATGTTCATGGTGTTACCCCTTTTACCAACTGTTTCGAGAAATGTGTTTCACCGCAAAGGATGTTCTCCGTGTGCTCTGTGATCTCTGTGGCGAAATCCTTTAGTTATCAGGGGGATGCTGTTCGTCGGTGGGTTCGACATGCACAGTCAGGCCGTCAATGGCGGTGATGCGCAGGGCCTGGCCGCGCCGGATCGGCTGTGTACTGCGGGCATGCCAGTTTTCGCCCTGGGCGTGCACCCGGCCTTGGGTATCAAAGTCTTCCAGTGCCTCGGCTGCGGCACCGATGATCGCCTCCATGCCGCTCACAATCTTGCTCTGGCGTGCCCGCAATGCAGCGCCGATCACAAAGATGAATACCGCCGCCGAGGCGGCAGCAAAGGCACCGATCAGCGGCAGGGAGATCTGATAGCCGGGCAGGTCGCTGTCCATCAGCAAGATCGATCCGGCCACAAAGGCCA
The DNA here is from genome assembly GCA_007125455.1 of Ectothiorhodospiraceae bacterium. Classification (GTDB taxonomy): domain Bacteria; phylum Pseudomonadota; class Gammaproteobacteria; order Thiohalomonadales; family Thiohalomonadaceae; genus SLDE01. The sequence goes on along the minus strand of SLDE01000131.1, from coordinate 8,482 downwards.
CCACGCCGCCGATCCCCAACACCCCGAAGGAGGGGCTAAAGGCCTCGGCGACCATCAGCCCCACGCCCACCAGGATCAGCGCCAGCCCGGCGTAGTTGATGGGCAGCATGTGCAGGGCAAAGCCCGCCAATAGCAGACAGATGATGCCGATCACCCCGGCGATCCCCATACCGGGGTTGTAGAACTCCAGGATCAGGCCGTACAGGCCGATCATCAGCAGGATATAGGCCACATTGGGGTCGGTGATCAGGCTGAGTAGTTCATAGCGCCAACCCGGCTCGATCCGGGTGAGTTGATGATCGGCCAGTTGCAGGCTGTGGGTGCTGCTATCCAGCATGACCTCCCGCCCGTGCAAGCTGGCAAGCAGGTCTTCCAGATCCTCGGCAATGAGGTCGATCACCCCCAGCTCCAGCGCCTCGCTGGCCCCCAGATTGGCTCCCTCGCGCACCGTCTCTTCGGCCCAGGCCTCATTGCGTCCGCGCAATTCGGCCAGCCCCTGCAGGTAGGCCACCGCATCGTTGATGACCTTCTTCTCCATCGCGCTGGGTTGTTCCGACTGTTCGCCACCCATGCCCATCGGGCTGATGCTGACCGGGGTGGAAGAGCCGATATTGGTGGCCGGGGCCATCGCGGCGATATGGCTGGCATACATGATGTAGGTACCGGCGCTGGCGGCCCGTGAGCCAGAGGGGGCCACAAAGGTCGCTACCGGCACCGTGCTGCCCAGGATCGCCTTAACCATGTCGCGCATCGAGGCGTCCAGTCCGCCCGGGGTGTCCAGTTGTAAAACCAGCAGTTCGACCCCCTCCCGTTCGGCCCGCCGCAGGGTGCTCATAAAGTAGTCGGCACTGGCAGGGCTGATGGCACCATCTATCTGCATCAGCCAGACCTGGGGGCGCTCGCTGGCGGCGCTGTGCAAAGGCAATAGCGCGATGAAAAACAGCAGTAGGCTGGCGCGGAGGTTTATTGGTTTCATGCTACCAAGCATAGCTGCCCGAACAGGGAGTGCCAGTATTGGCGTCCTTGGTGCATATTCCTATTGATTGGCGGCGGCTGATGGTAGACACTCGGGTCAACAGGATGTTTTTGGTCAAGTAGAAAAACAATGTTATGTCCATAAAAAATAAATGGTTTTCATTGCTGGTGCTGTTGCTTATCTGGAGCGGCAGCGTCACGGCGAACGACTATCCCTACTGGCGGTTGCAGGACTTCTTTGAGCACCACCCGAAACAGGAGGCACTCATGGCCGCCATGGCAGCGAGGGTTTCTGCGCCGATGGCGGCGCAGGCGGTGGACACTGCAGCGCTGGAGGCGATCCGTGTGGTCAAGGTCTATCCAGGTGAGCAGGCCTCGGGATACTGGCGCAGCAGTGTTGCGGCCTTTCGTGGGCGCATGGATGAGCTGGGGATCCCCTACCAGTTGGAGGTTCACTTCAGCGGTCCCACCGAGTCGCAGTTCGAACGGCAGTTGGCGCAGCTGTCCGAGGTGTTGGCCAGTGACCCCGATTACCTAATCTATACCTTGAGTAGTTCGACCCATGTGGCGGTAGTGGAGCGCATTCTCGCCGCCGGGCGTCCCCGGGTGATCCTGCAAAATATCACCACCCCGTTGCGCCGCTGGGATGGGATGCAGCCGATGATGTATGTGGGCTTTGACCACATTCACGGAAGCCATATGCTGGCCGAGCAAATGGATGTGGATCGGGACAGTGGGTATGTCGCCTTGTTGCCCCATCGCGGCTATTTGAGTGAGGTACGCGGCGAGAGCTTTATTGAGGCCATCCGGCAAAGCCGGGGGATCACACCCTTGGCGGTCTACCACACCGATCTGGACTTTCAGCGTGGCTACCGCGCCACCCTGGATGCACTGCAGCGATATCCTCAGTTGGGGATGATCTATGCCTGCTCCACCGATATCGCTCTGGGTGCCGTGCGGGCCCTGCGTGAGCAGGGGCGGCTGGATGAGGTGGTGGTCAACGGTTGGGGAGGGGGCGATGAGGAATTGGATGCGTTGGCGCGCGGCGAGCTATCACTGACGGTGATGCGGATCAACGATGACGCGGGGGTGGCCATCGCCGAGGCCATCGCGCTGGATGCCCTGGGACGTAGCGAAGAGGTGCCGCTGGTGTTTGCTGGTGAGATGGTGCTGATGGAGCAGGGGATGTCGTCCGAACAGCGACAGCAGGCGCGGTTGCGGGCCTTTCGTTACTCGGCGGCGAATGCGAGCGGGGATGCACCGCAGTGAGCACTGTGCCCCCTATGCGGGAGACCAGCCTGGCACGCAAGCTACTGTTGATGGTGGCGGTTGTGGCGCTGCTGTTGGTGGGCTTTTCGTTGTGGCTGGTCGAAAAGGGGGCGCGCCAAACCATCGAGGCGGGCCTTGCCCGCAGCTTTGATCAGCATGCGGCGCTCCTGCAGCTTTCGCTGGAGAGCGAGTTGGCTGAGGTGGAGCGCTCACTGGAGGCGATGGTGCTGCATCCAGGGCTGGTAGACAGCCTCGCGCAGGGGGATCGGGCAGCGGCAAGGGAACAGCTGCATCGTCTGCGTTTGCGTCATCGCGAAAGCCTGCTGGACTATCTGTTTATCCAGCGCGAAGATGACCCCGCCTGGCTGGATGGCAGCCTGGTACAGGGGCACGCCGACTCCACGGCCCGGTTGCTATTGCTGGACGCCGGAGCCGAGGTCTCCTCCCACTGGCGGTGGCTGACACTGCAGGATGATGAAGGCAGGAGCCACTATCTGCTAGCGACCAGTCGCTCCCTTATTCACCCGGACACCGGGCGGGTCTATGCGCGTCTGCTGGCCGGGATTGTACTCAACCACAACACCCCGTTGCTCCACCGTTTGCGCCTGCGTAGCGGGATCGCGGCGCTGGGACTGCTGGTCGATGGGCGTGCGGTACCCGCCGTGGCCGGCGAGGAGGATGTGTATAGGCGGCTGTTTGGCGACACTGGACGAGGCAAGGCCGAACTGCCGTGGCGCAAGGCGACCCGTGCGGTAAGCTACCAGGGGCAAGCGCTGCCGGTAGAGTGGGCAATGGTGGTGGCCCATGAGGACGAACTTGGGGCGATCTTCTATCGTAACGCGGGTCTGTTGCTGCCGGTGATCCTGTTGGCCCTGCTGTTGCTCTTTCTCCTGCTGCATCGCCAGGTGGTTCAGCCCCTCAATGCCCTTGCCCGTGATGTGCGTCGTCTGGCCCACGAGCGGGATCGCCACCTGGTGGTGCCGACCAGCCATCGCAACGATGAGATCGGCAGCCTGGCGAGAACCTTTAATACCATGGTGGCCGAGCTGGGGATCAACGAACAGCGCTATCGCACCATCCTCGACGAGGCCAGCGTGATCTACTGGGAAACCGATCGGGAGATAAACTTCACCTTCATCTCCTCCCATGTGGAGCGTATGCTCGGCTACAGCGTGGCGATGTGTTATCAGCCCGGGTTTTGGGAGAAACACATCCACCCAGAGGATCGACAGCATACCCTGAGCGCCTTGCAGACGGCGATGCGCGGCGCTGAGGACCTGACCTTCGAATACCGCATGCTCCATGCCAGTGGGGCTATCGTATGGATCCGTGATATTACCCGTATCGAGCGCAATCGCGGGCGGGTACAGCGCCTGCGCGGGGTCATGGTCGACATCACCGAGCGCAAGGAGGCCGAGGATCGCATCCATGAGTTGGCCTTTTTCGACCCGCTCACTGGCTTGCCCAACCGCCGCCTGCTGCTGGATCGCCTTCATCAAGCCCTGGCCAGTAGTGCACGCAGCGGGGCCTACGGGGCATTGCTGTTTATCGACCTGGACAACTTCAAGACCCTAAACGACACCATGGGACACGAGGTGGGTGATCTGCTGTTGGTCGAGGTGGCGCGGCGTCTGCACCACAGCGTGCGTGACGTGGATACCGTGGCGCGCCAGGGCGGTGATGAGTTTGTGGTGATGCTCGAAGGGGTGGGGAACAACCATCAGCGGGCGGTGCGCCAGGTGGAAACCGTGGCCGAGAAGCTGCTGGCCGCGCTCAATCAGCTCTATCTGCTGCAAGGCAAGCACTACCACAGCACCCCCAGTATCGGGATCACCCTGTTCCGGGGCAGTGACAAGCCGGTGGATGAGTTGCTGCGCCATGCCGATATGGCAATGTACCGTGCCAAGGCGGCCGGGCGCAATGCGATCCGCTTCTTTGAGCCGGCCATGCAGGCCTTCTTGGAGGAGCGCACCGCGCTGGAGCACGACCTGCGCCGGGCGCTGCTCGATCAGTGTTTCTTGCTCTATTATCAGCCGCAGTTTGATAGTGGCAACTGCCTGGTTGGTGTGGAGGCATTGGTGCGCTGGGAGCATCCCGAACGGGGGATGATATCCCCGGGCGAATTCATTCCCCTGGCGGAGGAGACCGGCCTGATCCTGCCGCTGGGGCAATGGGTGTTGGAGCAGGCCTGCTTACAGCTGGCCCGTTGGCAACAGGAGCGGGGTAATCTGGTGAGCATGGCGGTGAACATCAGTCCACGCCAGTTCCGCCATGTGGACTTTGTGGAGCAGGTGCGCGCCGTGGTGGCCGCGACCGGAGTGGATACCGCTGGGCTCAAGCTGGAGATCACCGAGAGCATGATGCTTGAGGATGTGGACGACACCGTGGCGATCATGGCCCAGCTCAAGGAGCTTGGGGTGGGTTTTTCCATCGACGACTTTGGCACCGGCTATTCTTCGCTCTCCTACCTCAAGCGCCTGCCGCTCAACCAGCTCAAGATCGATCAAAGCTTCGTGCGCGATGTGGTGGACGACCTTAACGATGCGGTGATTGTGCGCGCCATCATCGCCATGGCCGATAGCCTGGGTTTCACCACGATCGCCGAAGGGGTCGAGACCGAGGCGCAACGGCTCTTTTTGGCACGCGAAGGTTGCCATTTTTACCAGGGCTACCTGTTTGGCAGGCCATTGCCCGCCGAGGAGATCGATGCCCTGCTGCGCCAGTGCATGGGGGAGGCGTAAGGCCGTTCATGCTAAGATGCACCCTACTACCATGAGGAACCCCTGAATGTTTGGCTGGCTGGATCGATTCCCCCTACACATCCTGGTGATCGCCGCGCTCTTGCTGGGGCTCTCGCCATTCTTCCCCGAGCCGCATCTGTGGGAGAAGCTCAAGATGCTCGCCGCCGGTGAGTTGGTACGTCCGATCGACATCCTCGATCTGCTGATGCACGCCACCCCGGTGGTGCTGTTGGCCATCCGCCTGATCCGTATGAAGATGGGTCTGGGTGTGAATCAATAGCTGCCTTTCGCCCCCAACTCTGTTATCATGCGCCGCATCAATGGTGACCTGCATTGGTCCCCTCGCGACGATAAACCGTGAACCCGGTCAGGCCTGGAAGGGAGCAGCCGCAGCGGTGGACTCGGGCGCCGGGGTGTGGCTGGTGCGGGTTGCCACCTAAATTTCCTCCGTCTTCCATCCGCGCTATAATCGCCGCTGTTATTCAGCCGTCTGTGTCCCGGAGCGTTGTTGATGAGTTATCAGGTCCTGGCCCGAAAGTGGCGCCCGCGCACCTTCCCGCAGATGGTAGGGCAAGAGCACGTGCTGCGTGCGTTGATCAATGCCCTCGATAATGATCGCCTGCACCACGCCTTTCTGTTTACTGGCACCCGTGGGGTGGGCAAGACCAGCGTGGCGCGCATCCTTGCCAAGTCGATCAACTGTGAGCAGGGGATCAGTGCCCATCCCTGCGGTGAGTGCAGCGCCTGCCGCGAGATCGACGAGGGGCGCTTTGTCGACCTGATCGAGGTGGATGCCGCCTCGCGCACCAAGGTGGAAGACACCCGCGAATTGCTGGAGAACGTCCAGTATGCCCCCACCCGCGGGCGCTACAAGGTCTACCTCATCGATGAGGTGCACATGCTCTCCGGGCACAGCTTTAATGCCCTGCTCAAGACCCTCGAAGAGCCCCCACCCCACGTCAAATTCCTGCTCGCCACCACCGATCCGCAAAAGCTGCCGGTTACCATCCTCTCGCGTTGTTTGCAATTCAGCCTCAAACGGCTGCCATTGGAGCTGATCCGCGCCCATCTTGAGATGATCCTGCAGCAAGAGGGTGTGGCGTATCAGGCCCCGGCCCTGTTGGAGCTGGCCCGTGCCGCCGATGGCTCGATGCGCGATGCACTAAGCCTGCTCGACCAGGGGATCGCCCATGGCGGCGGGCGCATCGACACCGCCGAGGTGTTGGCGATGCTGGGCAGCATCGATCGCCAGCGTATCCATACCCTGCTCGAACACCTCGCCGCTGGCGACGGGGTGGCGCTGATGGCCGAGGTGGCCGCGCTGGCCGAACAGTCACCGGATTTTTCCGGGGTGCTCAACGAACTCAACTCCATGCTGCAACGCCTCGCCCTGGCCCGCCAGGTGCCCGAGGCGCTGGACGACAGCCTGGGGGATCGCGAGGCGCTGCAGGCCTTGTCCCAGCGTTTTGAGCCCGAGCAGATCCAGCTTTACTATCAGATCGGCACCCTCGGGCGACGCGACCTGCCGCTGGCCCCCGAACCGCGCCAGGGTTTCGAGATGATCCTGCTGCGCATGTTGGCCTTTCGCCCGGGCAAGGACGAGCCGCTGCCGCGTCGTGCCCCGACCGCTGCCGCGACACCGTCTCCAGAGATCGGCACCAGGCCCGAGGCAACCCCGACAGCGCCAGTTGCGTCGACACCTACATCAACAGCGCGCGCCCCGGCGCCGCCAGCTACAGCGGCGCCGCCAGCTACAGCAGCGCCGCCAGCCACAGCGGTGCCACCAGCAGCACCAACGCCCCCCCCAGCAGAGCCGTCCCGTCCGGTTGCCAATGCCACACAGCCCGGCATGGCAGGGCTGGAAAGCCCCGGTGCCTGGGCCGAGCTGGTGGCGCGTTTGCCCCTCAGTGGCATGACCCGTCAACTGGCAGAGCATTGCTCGGTGAGTGTCTGCGCTGGCGCACGGCTAGAATTGGCGCTGGATCCCAACTTCAAAAACCTGCACAGCCCCAAGTGGGAAAGTGGCCTGCTGGAGGCCCTGAATCAGCACTACGGTACGACTGTCCAGCTCAAACTGGAACTGGCAGAGCAAGCCCTTACCACCCCCAAGGCACTGCGTGAGGAGGCACAACAGGCACGTCAACGGCAGGCCGAGCAGGCCATCGACGACGACCCGCAACTGCGCAGCCTGATGGACAGTTTTGATGCCGGACTGATCCCCGATTCGGTTCGGCCACACGATGAATAACCCATATTGATAGTGAACGAGGTGAAGCAATGAAAGGTGGACTTGGTAACCTGATGAAGCAGGCCCAGAAGATGCAGGCCGACATGCAAAAGGCCCAGGAAGAACTGGCCAACATGGAGGTCAATGGCCAGTCCGGTGGTGGCATGGTCAAGGTCGTGATGACCGGTCGCCACGACCTCAAGCGTGTCAGCATCGACGACAGCCTGATGTCCGACGACAAGGAAATGCTCGAAGATCTGCTCGCCGCCGCAGTGAATGACGCCGTGCGTCAGCTCGAACAGGCCTCCAAGGAGCGCATGTCGGGAATGACCGACGGCCTCAACCTGCCGCCGGGCATGAAGCTGCCTTTTTAAAAGGCAGCAAAAAGTGACAAGTTACAAGGGAATGGTGCTAGTGTGCTTGTATCTTGTCGCTTGATAGCTTGTTACTGACTTTTATGACAACACCCCTTATCTCCCAACTCATTGAGTCTCTGCGCTGTCTGCCTGGGGTGGGGCCAAAGTCCGCCCAGCGGATGGCCTACCACCTGCTGGAACGGGATCGGCCAGCGGCCCTGCGCCTGGCCGCCACCTTGCAGGAGGCGGTAGAGCATGTGGGCCATTGCAGCCGCTGTCGCACCCTGAGCGAGCACGCGCTGTGCCCGATCTGTGCCAGCCCGCGCCGTGATAGCGGGCTATTGTGCATCGTAGAATCCCCCGCCGATGTGGCCGCGCTGGATCAGGCCACCGGCTTTCAGGGCAAGTATTTCGTGCTGATGGGCCACCTATCGCCGTTGGACGGGATCGGCCCGGAGGAGATCGGGCTGGATAGATTGGCCACCCTGCTGGACGAAGAACCAGTGCAAGAGGTGATCCTTGCCACCAATCCTACCGTCGAAGGGGAGGCCACCGCCCATTACATCAGCGAGATGGTGCGCCAGCGGGGGATCCGCGTCACCCGTCTGGCCCACGGCATCCCGCTGGGCGGTGAACTGGAGTACGTCGACGGCGGCACGCTCTCCCACGCCTTTAATGGGCGCAGGGAAGTCTGAGTTTCAGCGGCGGGTAGGAGCGGCTCTGCCGCGATTGATTTTATCGCGCCGGAGGCGCTCCCACAGGGGGCGTGGCTGCACCGCGAAAAATCAGGGACGAGGTGCGAGGGACGAGATACGAGGTGGGTAGGAGCGGCTGCGCCGCGATTGATTTTATCGCGCCGGAGGCGCTCCCACAGGGGGCGTGGCTGCACCGCGAAAAATCAGGGACGAGGTGCG
>SLDE01000218.1 GCA_007125455.1 Ectothiorhodospiraceae bacterium | reverse complement strand
GGTAACAGTGCTTCGAGCAATTGCCGCAGTTGTTCCACTGCTGTACTTAGCTGCGCCTCAGGACAGTTTTCCAGTCGTTGACTGGCTTCGGCCAGCGCCTCGGCGCCGAGATAGCCCGCGGCGGACTTAAGCGAGTGGGCAAGGTGCGTGAGGGCTTGCCTGTCCCCCTGTTCGTGCAGGTCGTGCAGGCGCTGGCTGATGTCGTGGTAGTCTTCGCAAAACTGCGTGATTAGCTGCTGGTAGAGGCTGGTGTTTTGCTCCAGGCGTGCCAGGGCGGCCTCGACGTTGAGACCCGCCACCTCCTGCAACGCGGGGAGGCGAGTGCTTTCATCGCCAACCGCGACGGCTGATTCGCTGCGTTGCGAAGTGGGCAACCACTCCAGCAGTGTTTGGTAAAGCACTTGCGGTTTTAGTGGCTTGGTCAGGTGGGCATTCATCCCGGCGGCCAGGCTCTTTTGTGGCGCATCCGCCATCGCGTGGGCGGTGAGGGCGATGATCGGCAGCTGATGACTATCCAGGCGTTTGCGGATCTCGGCGGTGGCCTTCAGGCCGTCCATCTGCGGCATTTGTATGTCCATTAACACCAGATCGTAGTGTTGTTTATTGATCTGTTGCAGGGCCTGTAGACCGTTTTCGGCGATATCCACCTGGGCACCGCTCCGCTTCAGCAGGGCGAGGGCAACCTGGCGGTTGATGGCATCATCCTCTACCAGCAACAGGCGATAGCTGGCCAGTGACGGGGTGGCCGGTTCTGCCTTCGCGTGCGTCTGTGTGGGGATCGGGTTAGGGGATAGCGCCTGGCTGAGGGCGTCGCGTAGCGCGCTGGGGCTGACGGGTTTTTCCAGTAGGCCGCTGATCCCCATCGGCTCACACTGCGATTTTATCTCGCTCAGTTGTGCGCTGGATGCCAGCAGGATGAGGGGGACGTGTTGTGCCTGCTGCTTGAGCTGTCGGGCCACCTCCAGACCATCGAGCACCGGCATATGCCTGTCAATCAGCAGCAGATCGTAGGGGGTATCGTGCTGTTGGGCCGCAAGGGCCATGCTGAGGGCCTGCTCGCCATCTTCTGCCATGTCGACGTGGCTGCCCATACGTTCCAGCGTGCGGGCGAGGCTGTGGCGTGCAGCAGGGTAGGCTTCCGCCAGCAGGAGGCGAGCCGGGGCGGTGTTTGCCAGAATGGGGGTGTGGTTGTTGGTCATGCCCAGGGGGATCTGGAAGCTGAAGGTCGAACCGTGGTTGGGGCGGCTATCCAGTTGCATCGCGCCGCCCATCAGCTCCACCAGCTGTTGGCTGATCACCAGGCCCAGGCCCGTGCCCCCATACTTGCGAGTGGTGGAGGTGTCGCCCTGAGAAAAGGGCTGAAATAACTGTGTTTGCTGTTGCTGCGTAATGCCGATTCCGGTATCGACTACTTCGAAGCGAACCTGCAGGCCGCTTTCCACCCCTTGCTGCCGCTGTGCCGAGATGGCCACGTGCCCCTGTTCGGTGAACTTGATCCCGTTGCTTAGCAGGTTCACCAGCACCTGCTGCAGACGGAAGGGATCACCGCTTAGCTCTTGTGGAAGGTCGCTGTCGATTTCCAGGATCAGTTCCAGGCCCTTTTCCCAGGCCTTGAACTGGCACAGATGGATACTGCGTAGCAGGACCGATTCAAGGTTAAACGCGGTGTTCTCAAGCTCCAGTCGACCGGCCTCTCCCTTGGAATAGTCCAGGATGTCGTTGATGATCCCCAGCAGCGCCTCACCGGAGCCGTTGATCTTTTCGAGATAGTCCCGTTGCTGCGGGGCGAGCGGGGTATCCATTGCCAGGTTGCTCAGGCCGATGATGGCATTCAGTGGGGTGCGGATCTCATGGCTCATGTTGGCCAGAAACTGGCCCTTGGCCAGGCTGGCCTGTTCGGCACGGGCCTTGGCGAGGGTCAGTTCCTGGGTACGTTCGCGGACCTTGTCTTCCAGCTCAGCATTGAGTTTTTCGTATTGCGCATTTAGGTACTCGGCCTTTTCCATCGCCTCACGCATGCCCCGCTGGGCTTGCTTGATATCCTTGATATTTCGCGCTACACCGGCGATATAGTCCACCTCCCCTTGTTCATCGACCAGGGGCACCAGCAGTGTGTACCAGTAGTCCTCGCCCAGGCCCGGCTCCTCGTAGCTCATGGGCTGCTGGGTGGCGATACATTGCTCGTAGCGAGCACGGATCTCCTCGAACATGGTGGCGGGGATGATCTCATCCAGCGGCAGGCTCATGTCCACCCCGGGCGGAAAGGCCTGCGCCTGCATCGGGTTGTAATCGTCCAGGTAGTAGCGACCATCTTCGACCCGTATCACGAACATCGAGTCTGGGGAGTGCTGCCAGAGCAGGCGCAGACTGGCTGCGGAAGGGTGAGAGGGGGAGAGGCTCACTGGCACCTCCACCTTCGCAGGGGGCGCGCGCGCAGGGGCAGCTTGTCAGATGCTTGGCTACGGCTCATTTCGGCCTGGGTCATGGTGTTCTTCATTATGGTTTGTTGTGAGCATAGCACTTGCCTTGGTGGGGCACTACTCCATGAACTACTCTGGCTAGCCAAACTCCCGTCGCCCGGTAGTCAGGCGGCGGTATTGACGGATCATCACAATCGCCTTGCGCACCGTCGGCAGATCAAGCTGCGCCGTCCTCAGGCCAAGTCGCAGGGCTGTGCCATGCTCCCCTGGCGCGCCGATCTCAAAATAGTTGGCCTGCCCCGGCGGCAGGGCCTCGATACAGGCATCCCAGCGGATATTGGCATCGTGGTAACTGCCGCCAAAGCGCAGGCGCAGGGTCTGGCCACCGGGTGGGTCGAGTAGGGTGGCATCCTCCAGGGGATCGCGGTAGGGTCGGGTGGTCACTTGAATACGGGCTCCTTCGACGGCACCTTTACAGCTATCAACATATCACCACTTCGCGCCTTTGTGGTAAATACGAACAGTGAGGATCATCCATGAACGCTCCCCAGATCAATACCGCCATCCCCAAACGCCGTTACCAGCTGGGCGATTTCGCCGTGACGGTACTTGGCGAAATCGAGTCCGGTGACGGGCAGGACTACCGCTACGTGCTCGCCATGGTACAGGAGGGCAAGCAGGAGCCCTGCTTCTACGTCACCGCCAGCAAGGTCTCTGCCGACGACTATCTGCTGCGGGTCATCGCCCCCAGCCTGGAGCGTGATCTGGATACCGGCCCCCACTGGCGAGACCTGGACGCCTTCTGCGAGCAGGCCATCGATCTGGCCCAACAGGTGATGGGATTGAAGGATGAGTATCCCCATCGTTTGATGTGATTGCCCCCCGCTTCGACGCGCTTTATCGCACCGCGCAGGGGCGAAAGCGTTTGTGGCCTCACCCTTTGGATAGGATGTCTCCCACAGCCAGGCAAGGCCCCGGGTGAAGTGGATACTCACACCGATACCCGCCTGGCCGAGTCAGGCCCCTGGCCTTTCTTCGTACTGTCACATCGCTGTCATATTTCTTTCCTATACTCAGCGGCATCTCTCTATTGATGAGTCGGCTGGGCTGAAACGCCCCGGCCAGACTCCCATCTGGTGGTGTATGTCTCTGATATCCCGTGTTTTTTTGCTTATGTTACTGCTTTGTGTCAGTGCCGTGTCGCCCGTGTCGGCACAGCGTGATGCGGTCAGTGGCGTTCATTCCGCCGAAGTGCGTGCTCACCAATATGTCGAATCCCAGGACTGGGACAAGGCATACATAAACTTTGCCGAGGCGGCCGAGGCCGGTTCGCCCACCGCGATGGCTTGGCTGGGGATGCTCTACGAAGAGGGGCGTGGGGTGGTGGCCAGCGATGTGCTGGCGGTGCAGTGGTATACCCGTGCGCTGGAGGCCGGGGCGGATCATTTGGCGCTCAAGCTGGGCTGGTTGTATTTAACCGGCACCGAGGCGGTGCGCGATCGCGCCCTGTCCGAATACTGGTTTGAGTACGGCATCGAGCGGGGTAATAACGATGCCATGGTGGCGCTCTCCTCGGTGTTGATCGCCGATGCCCAGGGGGGCAAGGGCGTGGAGCGCGTAGAGCAGGCGAGTGAGTGGTTGCTTACTGCGCATGAGAGTGGTCATCCAGTGGCCAAGTTCTTCCTTGCCCGGCTCTATCTGGAGGGGATCGGTGAGCATCCGGTGGATTATGCCCTGGCCTGGCATTACGCCCGCCTGGGTGCGGAGGAGGGGCACCCACAGATGCAGGGCTGGCTGGCCTATATCTACAAGGAGGGTCTGGGTCGGCAGGCCGATCCCATCCTGGCGGCCAAGTGGGCGATGCTGGCAACGGCAGGGGGCGATCCCCTCGGTAGCCAATTACTCGCCGAGCTGCAGCAAGGTCTGGATGATGATGCGCTGCTTGCTGCCCGTGAGCGCGCCATGGCCTGGGCCGACTAAATGCTTAAGGTCATTATCGGCAGCCTGATCGCCCTGGTGCTGGTGTGGATCTTCGCCCAGAGCCTGGGGCTAACCCCCGAGCAGGTGGAGGACAAGGTTTTGCTGGCCCAGCTCAATGAGGAGGCCGGGCTGGCCTATCGCGAGCAGAACGCCCGCCGCAAGGGGGTGGTGGCGTTGGGCGGGGGCCTACAGGTGGAGATCCTGCGCCAGGGGAGCGGTGCGGTGCCGACGCACGAGGACTGGGTGGTAGTGCACTACAAGGGTTGGCATGTGGATGGACGACTGTTCGAGAGCACCTACCGCCTGGATCTTCCCGGCAATGTGCCGGTGATGCGCACCATCCCCGCCTGGCAGCAGGTGCTGACCCAGGTCGAGGTAGGCACCCTGTTGCGCCTGGTAGTGCCTCCCGAGATGGCCTATGGCGGTGGTGGCGCGGGGCAGATCGGCCCCAACGAGACGCTGATCTTCGAGATCGAATTGCTGGATATCGTCGCACCACCGCCGCCGGTAGAGCGCGACGCCCTGCAACAGCCGGTGCCTGGGCTGTAAAAAAGATGGCAACGCAGAGGACGCAGAGTGCGCTGAGAAGTGATTGTGGATAGGGCTTCTGTGCCGGTGGTGGCCTGGCTGCTCAGTTCCGTGGTGGATACGCAGGTTAACCAAGTTATTGCATTCTCTCTGCGTTCTCTGCGTTCTCTGCGTT
>SLDE01000084.1 GCA_007125455.1 Ectothiorhodospiraceae bacterium | reverse complement strand
TTAACGGCCCACGGTTGACCACATCACCATTGACCACCAACGTATCGGCGCGCCAGCGGGCAATATCCTCCAGCACCGCATGCAAGGCGGGCAGATTACCGTGAATATCGGAAATAACCGCGATCTTCATGAGCGCTCCGTTACCGAGTCATCAAATAAGAATAATAGACAGCGCCATCCCATAAAAGCATAATCACCCACAGTCGTCATAGAATAAGCCCACCGACGAGTGGCGAAAGGAGCCCTAATGCCCCATCATCGCACCGTGTATACCGGCATACTACTGCTCACCCTGAGCCTGCTCCTCCCTGCGGCCGTCGCACAACAGGTTGATCCCCGCGCCTTCGAGGAGCTCCCCGCCTCGCCACAACTGCTGCAACAGGTCCGCCAGGGCGGCTTCGTACTCTATATGCGCCACGGGGCCACCGACTCCGCCCAGCCGGATCAAGTGCCCATCGACCTGAACGATTGCGCCACCCAGCGCCCGCTGCACGACGCTGGTCGCGCCGAGATCATCGAAGTCGGCAACGCCATCCGGCGTCTGGGTGTGCCGATCGACGCGATCCACGTCAGCCCACTCTGTCGCGCCGTAGAGAGTGCCCAACTGGCCTACGGCTATGGCATAACCGTGGTCAATGAGCTGATGTACACCGCCCACCTCACCACCGCAGAGAAACTCCCTGTGGTGGCCATGACCCGCAAACTGATCAGCGAACCGGTGAGCGAGGGCAGCAACCGGATGATCGTTGCCCATGCGCCCAACCTCGCCGATCTGATGGGCTACTTCCCCACTGTGGAGGGTAGCCTGATCATCTTTCGTCCCCTCGGAAACGGTGAGTTTGAATACCTGGCCACCATCCACCCCAAGGACTGGGCCGAGCTACTGGGCGGGAGCGGCGCTAGCGAATGAGCGCGCTGTGGAACATCCGCACCATCCTGCTGCTGCCCCCGCTGCTGGTGGTGCTGCTCGCCACCGTGATCGCCTTCGCCACGCTCTATCACCTGAAGGGCCAGTTCGATCATGCCCGCAGCATCCAAGGCGACAACATGACGCTGGTATTCGAGGCCGAGCAACTCAGTGAGCACACACTGGATGTCCACGGCGAGGTACGCCGCGCACTGCAGGGGGCGATCAGCGGTGAGAAGGACGAATTGCAACTCTATTACATCCACTCCGACGTGGTAAACGCCCTGGCCGAATTACAACAACGGGTGCAACGCTTCGCCAGCGATCCTCAGTTGACCAACATCCAGATGGCCCACGTCAGCAGCTTTCGTGAGGAGTTTGAAAACTATCGTCGCTTCATGATCATGGCAACCGACATCATTGCCATTGATACCACCACGGCCGAGCAGTACGTCGCCCGCGCCCACGACCACTTCATCCGATTCACTCACGCTGGCCACCGAATCAGCAGCGAACTTATCGATCACGTCAAGCTGCTCCAGCGCAAGGAGGCTGGAATGATCGAGCGCAGCTACCGCAACACCCTCATCTACGGCATGCTGGGGATGCTGCTGGTATACGTGATCGTGCGTCTCATCGCCAGGCGCACCAGCCAATGCCTCTTGATGATCGCCAACGCCCTGCAGCGGCTGGGGAAAAACACCTCGCAGCCCCCGGAAATGCCCGAGATCGACTCGCTACAACAACGTGCCCACGGCGAGATCAAGACCATCGTCGATGCACTGGGCGAGTTTCGTCGCGCCCTGGTCGATCGCCACAAGCAGCAACAGCAGATCGACGAACTATCCTACTTCGACCCCCTCACTGGGCTGGCCAATCGACGCCTGCTCATCGAGCACTTGCAACAAGCCTTAAAGAATATCCACCACGAGCAACAGCACTGCGCCCTGCTATTCATCGATCTGGACAACTTCAAAGACATCAACGACACCATCGGCCACAGCGCCGGGGATCGTGTGCTTCAACAGGTTGGCGAACGCCTGGTGCGCTGCCTGAGCAGCAGTGACACCGCCGCCCGTACCGGCGGTGACGAATTCTTCATCCTGCTCGAACACCTTCCTGCCGCTGCCGACGAAGCGGCCAACGAGGTCAAACAGACCGCCGAACGTATCATCAAGGCGCTATCCCGCCCCTTTGAACTGACAGAAGGCAACTACCCACTCACCGCTAGCGTCGGTGCCAGCCTGAGCGACGACCCCAACGACAGCGTGGATCAACTGATGCTCAACGCGGATCTTGCCCTCTACCAGGCCAAGTCCAGCGGGAAGAACCAGGTGCGCTTCTTTGATCCCATCATGCAGGAGACGGTCAACCGTCGCACCCAACTGGAAAGCGACCTGCGCGAGGCGCTTAATCGCCAACAGCTTGCACTGCACTACCAGCCCCAGGTGAATGCCGAAAGCAAGGTGCGCGGTTACGAGGCCCTGCTGCGCTGGCAGCACCCCGAACAGGGCATGATCTCCCCCGCCGAATTCATCCCCATTGCCGAAGAAAGTGGCCAGATCATCGAGATTGGCCACTGGGTTTTACAACAGGCCTGCGAGCAGCTGGTCGCCTGGCAAGACGACCTGAAGAAGAACACCCTCAGCATCTCGGTGAACGTCAGTGGGATCCAATTCGCCCAGGAGGATTTCCCACAGCGGGTCAGCCGCGTGATCGTCAACAGTGGTGCCAACCCCGCCAGGCTCAAGCTGGAACTGACCGAGTCCATGCTGCTGACCAACGTGGAAGACACCATCACCAAGATGCGGGCGATCAATCGCATCGGTATCCTGTTCTCACTGGATGACTTTGGCACCGGCTACTCCTCGCTATCCTACCTGAAGCACCTGCCGCTCAGCTGGCTAAAGATCGATCAAAGCTTCGTGCGCGATATGATGAACGACCCGGACGACGATGCCATCGTGCGTACCATCATCGCCCTGAGCAAATCCCTGGGGATGCGTGTCATCGCCGAGGGGGTAGAAACCAAAGAGCAATACCAGCACCTGCTTTCCATGGGCTGTGACGAGTTTCAGGGCTACTACTTCGGTCGTCCGGCCCCGCTCGAAGACTGATCCGCTTATGCACTACGACTTCAACACCGCCCGCCAAGGGCCTGGCACCGGCTGCGAGAAATACGACAAGCGCCAGCAGATCTTCGGCACCGATGCGGTGATCCCGCTGTGGGTCGCCGATATGGACTTCGCCGCGCCGGACTACATCCGCCAGGCCCTGTTGGAGCGGGTCGCGTTGCGCGCCTATGGCTACGCCGAATGCATGCCCGCCTGGCGCGAGGCAGTGGCACACTGGCTGCGCAGCCAACATCGCTGGGCGATCGAAGAAGACTGGCTGCTCCCCACCGCCGGCGTGGTCCCCTCGCTGGCCTTAAGTATCCAATTACTGAGCCAGCCCGGCGAGGGCGTGATCATCCAGCCACCGGTCTACTTCCCCTTCTTCGGCCTGGTGCGCGAAAACCAGCGCAAGCTATTGCTCAACCCACTGCGCGAAGTCGATGGTCGCTACCAAATGGATCTCGAGCAGCTGGAGGCACAGGCCCCCCGCGCCCGCCTCCTGATCCTCTGCAACCCCCACAACCCCGGCGGACGCGCCTGGAGCCACCAGGAGCTGACCGAGCTGGCCGCGATCTGCGCCCGCCACGATATCACCGTGCTAAGCGACGAGATCCACATGGATCTCACCTACCCTGGCATCCAGCACATCCCCTTCGCCCAGGCCGCCGGAGCCTGCCGCCACCTCACCCTCAGCTCCTCCGGCAAGACCTTCAACACCGCCGGGATCGGCGGCGGCTACGCCATCATCCACGACCCCGCGCTACGCCAGCGGCTGCAACGAGTACAAAACACCTTCCACCTCAACGGCGAAACCCTCTTCTCCCTCGCCGCCACCGAGGCGGCCTACCGCCACGGCCACGACTGGCCTGGGGAACTGATGGCCCACATCGCACAAAACCGCGACAGGGTCTACGCCGCCTGCCAGGGCAGCCCTATCCACCCCATGGCCCCCGAGGCCAGCTACCTGCTCTGGCTGGACTGCCGCCCCATGGGCATGAACGATGAACAACTACAGAGGTTTTTCGTGGAACGCGCCGGGCTGGGACTCAGTGCCGGCATCATCTTCGGTGCCGAAGGCAGCGGCTACATGCGTATCAACCTCGCCACAACCCCCGCGATAGTGGACAAAGCCATGACACAGCTTGCGCAGGCCCTCTCGGATCTTTAACAGGCTGTTAATCGCGGGTAAACCGCCCCTCCCGCAAAAAGGCCACGGTCTGCGCCGCCGCACGGGCCGAAAACAGCAGGCCAAAGTGGCTGGTGTGCAGCACACAATGATCCGCCGCCCCTTCCAGCGCCGTCTCGGCCAATGCCACAGTGCCATCGTTGGGCCGCTCCAGCCCCGGCATCAGCAGTCCCACGCCGAAGGAAAAATCCCCCGCCACGACGCCCAAGTCGATCTGCCCATCCCAGCCCGCACGCACATGGCATAGGGACTCCCTTGCCCCACCGAGCACCCGGCGTCCGACACCCCAACCCGCCAACCAACTGGCCAGCCCACTACCCCGGTGCGGAGTACCCAAGGTCACCACCCGCCCAACAGAGAGATGCGTCCCCTGTGCCAGAAAATCACGCACCAGCAGTCCGCCCAGGCTATGCGCCACCAGGTGGGTACGACCCACGGGTATCGTACGAATAAAGCTATCCAGCGCCGCCACATTCACCGCCCACGAGCCAAACACGCTGGGATAGCGAAAGCGATACACCCGATACCCCGCCCGCCCAAGACGCCGTTGCAGCAGCGCCATCTCCAGTCCATTCATCCAGATCCCGTGGATCAGGATCACATTCTCACCAGCCATCTGCCCTGCCTTGATCCTGCAGCCCTCAAAAAGACACTTATATTGATACGGGTATCACATAATCGCACTACAAAAGTACGAGCTTAAGCGGTAGCATAGTCCGTGCTGCCCAATGGTAGCAAAAGACCGCTAGGATTCTTTTCACCGAATAAACCGAAGGAGTTACCATGTCACAAGACAAGATGGATGCAAAGCGCCGTACCCTCATCAAGGGCATCGCCATGATCCCTGCTGCCGCTGCCCTGGGCGTGACCAGCAAAGCCTTCGCCGCGATGCCCAGCCCCAACTCCCA
>SLDE01000051.1 GCA_007125455.1 Ectothiorhodospiraceae bacterium | reverse complement strand
CGCCTGAAGACCATCTTCGACAGCCTGTGTGATGTGATACGGATCTACGCCCCGACCCAGGTGGCCATCGAGCAGGTCTTTATGCACCGCAACCCGGATTCGGCACTCAAGTTGGGCCAGGCCCGTGGCGCGGCGATCTGCGCGGTGATGGCGATGGCCCTGCCGATCAGCGAATACAGCCCGGCGGAGATAAAAAAGGCCACCGTGGGGCGGGGTAATGCCGGCAAGGAGCAGGTGCAGCACATGGTGACCGCCCTGCTCAAGCTGCCCGGCATCCCCCAGGCCGATGCCGCCGATGCCCTGGCGGTGGCATTGTGCCATAGCCATGTAGGCCAGACCTTGCAACAGATTGGCGCCGCACGCGGTGCCCGCAGAGGACGATATCGATGATAGGCAGACTGCGCGGTACGATCGCAGAGAAACAGCCCCCACTGATCCTGCTGGATGTGAACGGCGTCGGCTACGAGGTGGAGGCGCCGATGAGCACCTTTTATCAGTTGCCGGAAACCGGGCAGCCGGTGGCCTTGCACACCCACATGGTGGTGCGCGAAGACGCCCAGTTGTTGTTCGGCTTCGCTACTGAGGACGAACGACGCCTGTTTCGTACCCTGATCAAGGTGAACGGGGTGGGGGCGCGCATGGCGCTGGCGATCCTCTCCGGGATCAGTGCCGACGACTTTGCCCGCAGTGTGCAGGATGGGGATACCGCCTCGCTGGTGCGTCTGCCGGGGATCGGCAAGAAGACCGCCGAGCGACTGATTGTAGAGATGCGCGATCGCCTTGCCGACTGGGGCAGCAACGCCAGTTTGCCCGGCACTGGGGCACTGGCGCAGAGTGAACAGCTGCCGCCCTCCGACCATAGCCGCGATGCGCTCAGTGCGCTGATCGCGCTGGGTTACAAACCACCGGAGGCCAGCCGCCTGATCAGTAAGGTGGATATCGAAGGGATGGATAGCGAAGGGATCATCCGTGCGGCCCTTAAGCAGGCGGTTAAGTGAGGCTCATGTCACAGACCTTTAATCGAGAACGACTATGATCGAGACCGATCGCCTGATAGATGGCACGCCCGAGCCGGGCGAGGAGGCACAGGATCGCGCTATCCGTCCCAAACTGCTGGCCGATTACGTGGGCCAGCAGTCGGTGTGCGAGCAGATGGAGATCTTCATTTGCGCCGCGCGCAACCGCAGTGAGGCGCTGGATCACGTGCTGCTGTTTGGCCCGCCTGGTCTGGGCAAGACCACCCTGGCGAATATCATCGGCAACGAGCTGCAGGTGAGCGTGCGCCAGACCTCCGGCCCGGTGCTGGAGCGCCCCGGTGACTTGGCCGCGCTACTGACCAACCTGGAGCCCCACGACGTGCTCTTTGTTGATGAGATCCACCGCCTCTCGCCGGTAGTCGAAGAGGTGCTCTATCCGGCGATGGAGGACTTTCAGATCGACATTATGATCGGCGATGGCCCGGCGGCCCGCTCGATCAAGCTGGATCTGCCCCCCTTCACCCTGGTGGGGGCGACCACCCGTGCCGGGATGCTCACCTCGCCGCTGCGCGATCGCTTTGGTATCGTACAGCGGCTGGAGTTTTACACCACCGAGGAGCTGGCCAGTATTGTGGTGCGTTCAGCCGGGATCCTGCAGGTGCCTATCGATCCCAGAGGGGCACATGAGATCGCCCGCCGTTCCCGGGGCACCCCGCGTATCGCCAACCGCCTGTTGCGCCGGGTGCGCGACTACGCCGAGGTGAAGGCCGATGGGCGGGTCACTGCCGCAGTAGCGGAACGGGCGCTGGATATGCTCGATGTGGATGTGAACGGTTTTGATATGCTCGATCGCAAGCTGCTGCTGGCGATCATCGAAAAGTTTGACGGTGGCCCGGTAGGGGTGGACAACCTCGCCGCCGCCATCGGTGAAGAGCGCGGCACCATCGAGGACGTGCTGGAGCCCTTCCTGATCCAGCAGGGCTTCATGATGCGCACCCGCTCCGGGCGGGTGGCCACCAACAGTGCCTATCTGCACTTTGGCCTAAGTCCACCGCTGGATGCCGCCACGCGCCGCCAGCAAGAGTTGGATCTTTCCGGCGAGGCGTAAGTGAATTATTTTATCGCTAACCTGTCTATGCCCTGCAGTGGAAGCACGCCGTCACAGCCGAATAGAATAACGAGGGATACATGAGCGCAGAAATGTCGTTTTGGAGCCTGATTGCCGAGGCCAGCCTGTTGGTGCAGTTGGTGATGTTGATCCTGCTGCTTGCCTCGGTCTACTCATGGACCATCATCATCCAAAAGCAGCGCCAACTGAACGCGGCCTTCCATGAGGCCAAGACCTTCGAAAAGCGTTTTTGGTCGGGTATCGACCTGGTCGAGCTCTACCGTCAGCTCAGCAAACGCCGTGATACCCTCAGTGGTCAGGCCTGTCTGTTCGAGGCCGGCTTTGGTGAATATGCCCGCCTACGCAAGCAGGAGTGCATGGGCACCATGGACATCGTGATCGGCGCACAACGGGCGATGCGGGTCTCGCTCAGCCGCGAGCTGGAGCGGCTGGAGACGCAACTGCCGATGCTCGCCACCATCGGCTCTACCAGCCCCTATATCGGCCTGTTCGGCACCGTATGGGGGATCATGAACTCCTTCCGTGCCCTCGGTGGTGCCCAACACGCCACCCTGGCGATGGTGGCCCCCGGCATCGCCGAGGCGCTGATCGCCACCGCGATGGGGCTGTTCGCCGCGATCCCGGCGGTGATCTTCTACAACCGCTTCTCCAGCGAGGTGGAACGGCTGGACAACCGCTACGAAACCTTTAACGAGGAGTTCTCCACGCTGCTGCAACGCCAGGCCCAGGCACAGCAGGGGCGGGAGTAAGGGCGATGGCACGCAAGAAGCGGCGCATGATGGCCGAGATCAACGTGGTGCCCTACATCGACGTGATGCTGGTGCTGCTGATCATCTTTATGGTCACCGCCCCGATGCTTACCCAGGGGGTGCAGGTCGACCTGCCCCAGGCCGATGCCAGTCCCATCGAGCAGGACAGCCGGGAGCCGCTGGTGGTTAGCGTAGATGCCAACGGGGACTACTATCTCAGCCTGGGGCGTGATCCTCAAGCCGCCCTGGAGGCCGACGCCCTGCTGGAACAGTTGGATGAGGTGCGTGAACGTCATCCGGATATGCCGGTCTATGTGAAGGGCGACCGCCACGTGGCCTATGGTCGGGTGGTTGAAGTCATGGCGCTGATCCAGCGCAGCGGGGTGGCTAACGTGGGCCTGATGACCGAATCACCCGAGCCGGATGATGGACGCTAGGCGCGAGCGCTGGCTCGCTCTGGGTGGTGCCACACTGCTGCATGTCTTGCTGCTGGTGTTGTTCACCCTCGAACTGCCCGAACGCGAGGCAGAGCAGGCCGGGGCGATCCCCAGTGAGCCGGTGATCCAGGCACGTGCGGTGACCGAGGAAGAGGTGATGGCCCCGATGCGCGCCCGGGAGGCGGCGGAGGAGGCCGAGCGGCAACGCATCGCCGCCGAGCGACGTGCCGCTGCGGAGCGTCGCCGAGCAGAAGAACAGCGCCGGGCCGAAGAGCAGCGCCGCCAGGCCGAGGCGCAGGCCCAGCGTGAGGCGGAAGCGGCCAAACGTCAGGCCGATGCGCGCCGCGTGGAGCAGGAGGCGCGGCGCCAGGCCGAAGCCGATGTGCAACGCCAGGCCGAACAGGAGGCACGTCGTCAGGCCGAAGCCGATGCCCGGCGTAAGGCCGAGGAAGAGGCACGCCGCCAGGCTGAAGCCGATGCCCGGCGTAAGGCCGAGGAAGAGGCCCAGCGCAAGGCCGAAGCCGAGGCCCGCCGTCGAGCCGAAGCCGAGGCCCAGCGTAAGGCGGAAGAGGAAGCACGCCGCCAGGCCGAGGAGCAGGCGCGCCGTGAAGCGATGCTACGCGAACAGCTCGCCGCCGAGGAGCAGCGCCTGCAGGAAGAGGCCCGCCAGCGGCGCATGAGCGAGCTGGAGCGGCTGCAAAACGCCTATGTGGCACAGATCCGGGACCAGGTGCGCCGCAACTGGTTGCGCCCCGATGGCAGTCGCGGCACCCTGTGCCAGGTGGTGATTCAGCAGTTGCCCGATGGCGAGGTGGTGGATGTACGGGCCCTGCAGTGTGATGGTGATGCCGCCTTCCAGCGTTCGGTGGAGAACGCGGTCTATCGCGCCTCGCCGCTGCCCCTGCCAGCGGATCGGGAGCTCTTCTCCCGCGAGATTCAGTTCAATTTCAGGCCCTGAATGGGTCGGAGGTAACGATTACGATGTTAAAGCGAGTACTTCTTTTCCCACTGCTGGCGGGGCTGTGGCTGGCGGCCTCCCAGGCCCAGGCACGGCTGGTGATCGAGATCACCGGCGGGGTCGAAGGGGCGATGCCCATCGCCATCGTGCCCTTCTCCGGCGAACGCGCCTACGACGACCCGCTCTCCGAGGTGATCAGCGCCAATCTCGCACGTAGTGGCCGCTTTGCCCCGCTGGAACGGGACGCTCTGCCCGCGCGCCCCAATCGCGCCGGTGAGATCGACTTCTCCCGCTGGCGCGGCGTTGGCACCGACCACATCGTCATCGGACGCACCCAGGCCCAGGAGGATGGGGAGATCCTGGTACAGTTCCAGCTGTTTGATGTGCTGCGCGGGGTGCAAATGGCCGGTTACAGCCTCTCGGTGCCCCCCCAGCGCATGCGCCGTCTGGCCCACCAGATCAGTGATATCGTCTACGAGCGTATCACCGGTGAGCGCGGTGCCTTCGAGACCCGGGTCAGCTATGTGGCGGTGGAAAGGGTCGAGGACGAACGCATGTTTCGCCTCGCGGTGGCCGATGCCGATGGCCACAACGAGCAGATCATCCTCAGCTCACGCCAGCCGCTGATGTCGCCCAGCTGGTCGCCGGATGGGCGGCGTTTGGCCTACGTTTCCTTCGAGGAGGGGCGCTCTGAGATCTACATGCAGGACATCAATACCGGGCAGCGGGAAAAGCTCGCCAGCCACCGCGGTATCAATAGCGCGCCCGCCTGGTCACCAGACGGGCGCTATCTGGCGATGACCCTCTCCCGCGATGGTCGCCCGGAGATCTACATCATGGACATGCGCAGCCGCGAGCTGAGCCGGATCACCAATAACCCCGGCATCGACACCGAGCCCGCCTGGGCACCGGATGGTCGCTCGCTGGTGTTTACCTCCAATCGTGGCGGGCGTCCGCAGATCTATCAGCAGGCCCTGCAGGGAATACGACCACAGGGCTCGGCACGCCGTGTGACCTTCGAGGGCAACTACAATGCCCGTGCCCGCTTCTCGCCGGATGGCAAGTCACTGGCGGTGGTACACGGCGAGGGCAACCGCTTCCGTATCGCCGTGCTGGAGCTGGAGAGCGGCCATCTGCGCCTGCTTACCGACACAGGCCACGAGGAGTCGCCCAGTTTCGCCCCCAATGGCAGCATGATCATCTTTGCCAGCGAACGCCACCACCGTGGGGTGTTGGAAGCGGTCTCGGTGGATGGGCGCGCCCATCAGCGTCTGGGTGCCCGCCGCGGCGATGTGCGAGAACCGGCCTGGTCGCCGTTCCTGCGCCAGAACAACTGACAAACATATTAAAGAGGGCTTTTGATGATGAAACGCAATCAGGCAGGTTTGGTACTGGGTGCAGTGTTGTTGCTGGCCCTGCAAGGCTGTTCCACCCCGGTACGCGAGGATGCAGCGGATGTGCCGGTGGATGAACGCAGCGTGGGGGTAGACCCTCGGATGGTGGATGATGGGCGTACGGGCGTCGAAACCGGGGTATTTATCGACGGTGAGGGCTACTTTGAGGGCCGCCCCATCGCAGAACTGATGGAGGACCCCGAATCGGTGCTCTCCCAGCGGATCTTCTACTTCGACTTCGACAGCTCGGAACTGTCGGCGGATCAGTTGGCCGCGTTGGAGACCCATGCGCGCTTCCTGATCGCCAATCCGAATATCGGGGTTGTGCTGGAGGGGCATACCGACGAGCGCGGCAGCCGTGAATACAATCTGGCCCTGGGGGAACGCCGCGCGCAGACTATCGAGCGGCTGTTAAGCCTGCAGGGGGTGCAGCCAGAGCAGCTGCAGGTGATCAGTTTTGGTGAAGAGCGCCCGGCAGCGCTGGGGCATCACGAAGAGGCCTGGCGGCTCAATCGTCGGGTAGAACTGCTGTATTCGGGGTACTAAATGATGAAGATACGATCACTGACGCTGGCCATGCTGGCCGTTGGCCTGCTAACGAGCGCCCCCCTGGCGGCCCAGGGGGTGGAGCAACGCCTGGAGCGCATGGAACGGCTGATGAGCAGCCAGGGCCTGATGGAGATGATGCAGCGGCTGGATCGCCAAGAGCGTGAGATCCAGCAACTGCGTGGCCAAATCGAAGAGCAAAATCATAGCATCGAAAACCTGCGCAGCCGCCAGCGTGAGCTCTACCTGGACACCGACCGTCGCCTCTCCCGCATCGAGCGGGAAGGGGTTGCCAGTCCAAGCGGCTCGGCGGCCCCCAGCACGCTCTCGGGCGAGAGCAGCCCCAGCCAGGCGGCACTGACTGCCTCGGCCCCGGTGCCGCTACAGGACGAGGAGCAGGCCAAGCGCGAGCGCGAGGCCTATCAAAAGGCCTTTGAACTGCTGCGTGAGCTGCGTTATGACGAGGCCACCGCTGCCTTTCGTGAGTTCATGGGGCAATTCCCCAATGGCCGCTACGCCCATATCGCCCAATACTGGTTGGGCGAGGCCAGCTATACCCAGCGCCAGTTTGAACAGGCGATCAAGGACTATCAACAGTTGCTGGATCGCTTCCCTAACAGCCCCAAGCGCGCCGAGGCGATGTTGAAGATCGGCTATAGCTGGAACGAGCAGGGCGAGCAGGGCAAAGCCCGTGCGATACTGGAGAAGCTGGTGCAGGACTTCCCCAACTCCACCGAGGCGGGACAGGCACGCAACCTGCTGGGGCAACTCTAGGTGGCCGAGCAGAGCGAAGAACAGGCCGGCAAGCTGCGTATTAGCGAGATCTTCCTCTCATTGCAGGGGGAGGCCGATGCGGTAGGCTGGCCCACGGTATTCGTGCGCCTGACCGGTTGTCCGCTGCGCTGTGATTACTGCGACACAGACTATGCCTTTAGCGGCGGCACTTGGTGGCGCATTGCGGCGATCCTCGCGGAGGTGGCCAGCTACAAGGTGCGCCACGTTTGCGTGACCGGTGGCGAGCCGCTGGCGCAGAAGGGCTGTCATGAGTTGCTTAGCCAGCTGGCCGACGCCGGTTATCAGGTCTCCCTGGAGACCAGTGGTGCAATGGATATCTCCCTGGTCGATCCGAGGATCACCCGGGTGATGGACCTCAAAACCCCGCTCTCCGGCGAGGCCGGGCGTAATCGCTATGAGAATATCGGCTTTCTCAAGCCTTGGGATCAGGTCAAGCTGGTGATCGGCGATCGCAACGATTACGACTGGGCCGTGGCGGTGCTGCGCAAGTATGAGTTGGACCAGCGCTGTTCGGTGCTGTTCTCACCCATTCACGGCAAGATCGCGCCACGGGAACTGGCCGACTGGATCATCGCCGACCGCCTGCCCGTGCGCTTTCAGCTGCAACTGCACAAGTTGTTGTGGGGGGATGAGCCGGGGCGTTGAGCGCCCTTACTGAACCTGATCGGCGATGCCGTCCCAGCCAGCCTTGATCTGGTGTAGCAGAGTGGCGATCTCGTCGAGGATCATCACATCGTCGCGGCTGTTGGCCAGCAGCAGGCGCTGCCCCATGTATTCGTACAGGGCGGAGAGGTTTTCGGCCAGCTCGCCGCCCAGCTCCACATTGAGGCTAGCGCGCAGGCTGTCGATGATGGAGATTGCCCAGCCGATATTCTCGCCCTTGGCGGTGACATTCTTGTGCAGCATGGCCCCCTTGGCGATGGCGATCTTGTCCAGCGCGCCGATCAGCAGCATTTGGATCAGGCGGTGAGGGCTGGCGGTCTCCACGGCGGATACGGTGCTGGTCTGGCCGTACTGCTGGATGGCACTGCGGGCGTATGCATTCATCTTCGGCTCCTGTGCTGAAAAACGGTCGGTTTCGCTGTGGTACTGCTCTTAGCGGACCCATGCCCTGGCACTTGAGCTGTTTTCGCTGTTTTTTTTGCGACAAAATTTTGACATCCCCCGTGTTGTTGGTAATATGCACCCATAAGGTATTGATCGTTTCTGATCAAGGTAAAGGGGCATAGATGTCGGCGCAGACAATCCTGGTAGTAGACGCGGATGCGGATCGGCGTGCACGGCTCTGTGAGCGGATCCGCTTTCTCGGCGAACACGAACTGCTGGACTTCTCCCCCGATACCTGGCCCCGGTTATCCGGCGGTGAGCACAAGTTGGCCCTCGTCGCGGCTGAACTGGCCGCCGAGAGCATCCCCCGTATCCGTGAGGTGGAACCCTACCTGCCGCTGCTGCTGCTGAGCGACGATCCCCTCAACCCCCTGCCCGAGGGGGTACTTGCCTGCCTTGATTCCCTGCCCGACTACCCGCAACTGGTCACCGCCTTGCACCGCGGTGAGGTCTACCGCAGCCAGCGTTATCCGCACAGCATGCGCTCCCCGGAGCTGGCCAAGGTGCTGGTGGGGCAGGGTCCGCAAATGGACACGGTGCGCCACATGATCGAGCAGGTGGCCGATTCGGAGGCCAATGTGTTGATCCTGGGGGAGTCAGGTACCGGCAAGGAGGTGGTGGCGAAGAGTCTGCACTACCTTTCCTCGCGACGTAGTGGCCCCTTCGTGCCGGTCAATTGCGGTGCGATCCCTGCCGATCTGCTGGAGAGCGAGCTGTTTGGCCACGAGAAGGGGGCCTTTACCGGTGCGTTGAGCGCGCGCCAGGGTCGCTTCGAGATGGCCGAGGGCGGTACGCTGTTTCTCGATGAGATCGGCGATATGCCCCTGCCGATGCAGGTCAAGCTGCTGCGGGTGTTACAGGAGCGCACCATCGAGCGGGTGGGCAGTAACAAGAGCCTGAATGTCGATGTGCGGGTGATCGCCGCCACCCACCGCAATCTGGAGCAAAGTATCGATGCGGGCAGCTTCCGCGAGGATCTTTACTTCCGCCTGAACGTCTTCCCCATTGAAGTGCCGGCCCTGCGCGAGCGTACCGACGATGTACCCTTGTTGGCCAATGAGTTGGTGGCCCGGCTGGAACGGGGGGGACGCGGCTCGGTACGTCTGACCCCGGCGGCCCAGGCCTCACTCTCGCGCTATCATTGGCCGGGGAATGTGCGTGAGCTGGCCAACCTGATCGAGCGGCTGGTGATCATGTTCCCCGATGGCATCGTCGACAAGGACGACCTGCCGGAAAAATACCGCATTGATGGTGATGACGAGCCGAATACCATCCCCATGCCAGAGGTGGCCTGTGCCGAGGGCGCACCGGAGCACACGGGTGACGGCAAAGCCAGGGCCAGCCTGCCCTCCGGTGGGGTCGATCTCAAGGAGTATCTGGCCGAATTGGAGCAGGACCTGATCCAGCAGGCGCTGGAGGCGGCTGACGGGGTGGTGGCACAGGCGGCGATCCTGCTCAATATGCGCCGCACCACCCTGGTGGAAAAGATGCGCAAGTACGGCCTGCAGCGCAGCGAGTAGAGCGCTTCCCAGCCTAGCCCTGCGGCGCCAGGGCCTGTGCCGGAAAATTGGCACCCCGCCCTGTCGCACCAAGCCACCCGGCAGCTTGGTTTTCTAGGTGATTGTTTCCATTCGTTAATTTGTTTCTATCCGCTGTTGGGCACGGCTTTTGCTTCGAGGTTGGTATAGCGCTAACCACGGAGCAAACCCATGAGTCTGGCCCAGCGTATGCCTAGCATCGAACCATCGCCACCACAGGATATCACCCCGGTAGATGAGCTACTGGAGGCCCTGCCAGCGGCGGTGTTGCTGGTGGGTGGTGATGGCCGTATCCAGCAATGCAATCCGGCTGCCGATGAGTTGCTGGCGATGCCCTTGCAGGGGGAGCTGTGGCGCGAGCTGACCGGACGCCTGTTTGTCCCTCGACCGGATCTGCCCGATGCCTTGCAATTGCACAATGGTCGTCTGGTGACCCTTTCCACCCGTCCGCTGGCCAATCTGCGCGGCCAGGTATTGATGTTCCATGACGTGACCGAGTCCCATCAACTCCAGCAGCGCCTCAATCACCAGCACCGCCTGGCCGACATGGGACGCATGGCAGCCAGCCTGGCCCATCAGATCCGTACCCCGCTCTCCTCGGCGATGCTCTATGTCTCACAACTCAAGTCGGCCCAGCCCGACGCGGCACGCCGTGAGCACCTGGTAGGCAAGGCGATGACCAGCCTGCGCGGGCTGGAGCGCCTGATCACCGACATGCTGCTGTTTGTGAACAGCGGCCAGGGCAACCTGGAGGCGATGCCAGCGGCGCAGTTGATCCTGGAGCTAGAGCAGGAGATGCAGTCGGCACTGGCGGAGAAGGGGATCGTGCTCGACTACCAGGAGCCGCTCTCTTCCTGTCGGGTGATGGCCAACCGTACCCTGCTCAAAAGCGCACTGCAGAACCTGCTGAACAATGCCGAGCAGGCCCTGCTCGGGCAGCCTGACGGCCACATCCGGCTCAGCGCGCAGGAGGCGGCGGGCGAGGTACGCCTGTGTATCCAGGACAACGGCCCCGGCATCGCGCCGGAGCGCCACGAGGCGATCTTCGCCCCGTTTGTGAGTGGTCGCTCTTCGGGCACGGGCCTGGGGTTGGCGGTGGTGCGTGCCATCGCCCGCTCCTTCGGCGGCGAGGCGGAAGTGGCATCACAGCCGGGGCAGGGGAGTTGTTTCTGCCTGCGTCTGCCCTGTAAACAGTAACGAGGTTAATCCATGAACCAGCATATCCTGATCGTCGATGACGACGCCCCCCTGGCCGAGGCCCTGCAAGATACCTTGCTGGCCGGCGGTTTCCAGGCCGATGTGGCCCATAATGGGCGCGAGGCACTGTCGATGATCGCCGAGCAAAACTACCAGCTGGTGCTCAGCGATGTGCACATGCAGGGGATGGATGGTCACGCCTTGCTGCGGGCGATCAAAGCAGATCAGTCCGAATTGCCGGTGTTGCTGATGACCGCCTATGCGGCGGTGGAAAAGGCGGTACAGGCGATGCGCGATGGCGCCTTGGATTATCTGGTCAAGCCCTTTGAGGCCGATGTGTTGATCAGCACCGTGTCGCGCTATGCCGCCAGCCCCCAATTCTACAGCGGTGAACCCATCGCCGAGGACGAGCTGAGCAAGCGCCTGCTGCAACTGGCCGCCAAGGTGGCGCAGAGTAATGCCACGGTGATGATCACCGGCGAGAGTGGTAGTGGTAAAGAGGTGCTGGCACGCTTTATTCACAACCACTCCAGCCGTGGCGAGGGGCCTTTTGTGGCGATCAACTGCGCCGCGATCCCGGAGAACATGCTCGAGGCGACCCTGTTCGGCTATGAGAAGGGGGCCTTTACCGGTGCCTACAAGTCGAGCATAGGCAAGTTTGAACAGGCCCAGGGCGGCACCCTGTTGCTGGATGAGATCTCCGAGATGGATCTGGGGCTACAGGCCAAGCTGCTGCGTGTGTTGCAGGAGCGGGAACTGGAGCGGCTGGGCGGCGGCAAGGTGATCGACCTGGATGTGCGCGTACTGGCCACCTCCAACCGCGACATGCGTAGCGAGGTGCAAGCGGGGCGTTTTCGTGAAGACCTGTATTACCGCCTGAATGTCTTTCCCTTGCACCTGCCGCCCTTGCGTGAGCGCCCGGCGGACATCCTGCCCCTGGCCCAGCTCTGTCTGGAGCAGGCGGCGGCGCAGTCCGGCCTGCCCGCCCCGGCGATCCTCGACGATGCAGCCGAACAACTTCACCACCATCAATGGCCAGGGAATGTTCGCGAGCTGGACAATATGATGCAGCGGGCCCTGATCCTGGCCAGTGAGGCGGGGATCAATGCCGATGCGCTGCACTTTGAGCACAGTGCCCCGCTTAGCGCAACAGCCGCCCCGGCGATGGTTCCGGCCACCCTGGCCGAGACCGAAACCGAGCCTATGGCGGCGGCCAATGGGGTGCTGAGTGATGACCTCAAGCAGCGTGAGTATCAGATCATCATGGACGCCCTTAAGGCCGGTAGCCGCCAGGCCGCCGCGGAACGGCTGGGGATCAGCCCGCGCACCTTGCGCTATAAATTGGCCCAGCTGCGTGAGGCAGGGTATTCCATCTCTGCTTAGTGGGTAGGGAGGGCTGTATCCCGGGAGAAGCGCCGCCCACTCCCCACTAATCTGGCCTGATTTATGCATAACCCTCTGTAACTGTCATTAAACAGACAGCACCCCTGTGGAGGTAAGCATGAATAGCATCGATACAAATCAATTACTTATGCAGCTACGCAGCGCCGCAGCCCAGGCGGGTGCCGGTGCGACCACGGCTGTGCCCAGCGGGCCGGCGGAGGCTGGCGGTGCGGGTGACAATTTCTCGTCACTACTGACTCAGTCGATCAACCAGGTAAACGAGCTGCAGCAGACCTCAAACAGCATGCGTGAGTCCTTCGAGATGGGGGATCCCAATGTCAGCCTGCCCGAGGTGATGCTGGCCGGTAATAAGGCGGGGATCGCCTTCGAAGGCATGGTGCAGGTGCGCAACAAGGTGGTAGAGGCCTACCAGGAAATCATGCGCATGCAGGTCTAGAGCAGGTCTAGCCGACGCCCTTTAGAAACTCCAACACGGTCATACGATCATGGAAATGGCAAAGTCACAATCACTCTCACCCATCAGCGCCTTTACCGAGGGCTTTATCCGCCTGCCGGCCTTTCGCCAGCTGGGGGTGCTGTTTGGCTTTGCGGCGGTGGCTGCCCTGGGGGTGGCGCTGGTGTTGTGGTCGTGGACCCCCTCCTACACCATGCTGTTTGGCAGTATGGGGGACAAGGAGGCGGCAGAGATCGTCACGGCGCTGGACCAGCGCGGTATCAACTACCGTCTGGATCAGCGTACCGGGGCGATTATGGTGCCCAGTTCGCGGGTACACGACGCCCGCCTGGAGCTTGCCGCCGAGGGGCTGCCGCGCAGCAGTGGCCAGGGGCTGGAGATGCTGCAGGAGAAACAGGAGTTTGGCACCAGCCAGTTCATGGAGTCGGCCCGCTATCAGCACGCGCTGGAGATGGAGCTTTCCCGTTCAATCACAAGTATCGGCAGTGTGCAGACCTCCCGCGTCCACCTGGCGATCCCGCAGCAGTCGGTGTTTGTGCGCCAGCGGCAGGAGCCCAGTGCCTCGGTATTGGTACGTCTCTATCCAGGGCGGCGGCTGGAAGATGGTCAGGTGTCGGCGATACGCCACCTGGTCGCCTCCAGCATCCCCAACCTGGAGCCTGAGCGTGTCACCGTGGTGGATGAAGCGGGCCGCCTGCTTTCCACTCGTAAACGCGACACGCAAAGCGCCCTCAACCAAAGCCAGTTCGAGCATGTGCGCACCCTGGAGAACAGCTACATCAGCCGGATCGAGGATATCCTGATGCCGCTGATCGGGCGTAATGGGGTGCGCGCCCAGGTATCGGCCGATTTGGACTTCTCGGTGACCGAACAGACCTCCGAGACCTTTAATCCCGACCTGCCTGCCCTACGCAGCCAAGAGGTTAGCGAGGAGCAGAGCCTGGCCAATGCACTACAAGGTGTGCCGGGGGCGCTGGTCAACCAGCCGCCAGGACAAGGGGTTGCCCCCGAGGTGGCTGGGGCGGAAAATGGTGAGGGGGCTGCCGGTCAGCCCACCAATAGCCGTCGCCACTCCACCTCAAACTACGAGCTGGATCGCACCATTAGCCACACCCGTATGGCCGGTGGGCAGCTGCGCCGACTCTCCATTGCGGTGGTGGTGCGTGATCCGATGGTGACCAATGAGGAGGGGGAGCGGGTTGCGCAGCCACGCACCCAGGAAGAACTGGATCGCCTGACCGCGCTGGTGCGTGACGCCGTGGGCTATAATGCAATGCGTGGGGACACCGTTAACGTGGTCAGTGCCCCGTTCAGTGAGATCGACGCGATCGAAGAGATCCCGCCCGTCCCCGTGTGGGAGCAAGCCTGGGCGCTGGATTTGGGTAAGGTTCTTGGGGCATTGATCCTTGGCTTGGTGTTGGTCTTCGCCGTGTTGCGCCCGATGATGCGCAACCTGGTGGCCGCCAGCAAGGGTTCTGATGGTGGCAGCGACGGCGGGGAGGCTGGCGAACTGCCTGGCCTGGAGGGGGGCGATGGCGGTGAAGATCGACTCAGCCTGGGCCACGATGGCAAGAATGACAGGGATGCGGTGGTCAAGTTGCCGGGGCCGGGCGCCTACGAAGAGAATATCGATATGGTACGTGATGTGGTCAAGCAGGATCCCAAGTTGGTCGCCCAAGTGATGCGTAACTGGATTTCGGATGATAAATAATGGCTGAGTCAGCAAAACCTGGACTGAGCGGGGCCGAGCAGGCGGCGATCCTGATGATGAGCCTGGGCGAGACTGAGGCCGCCGAGGTGATGAAGCATATGGGGCCCAAGGAGGTGCAGAAGGTCGGTGAGGCGATGGCCGGGATCGGCAACGTCACTCGCGATCAGGTCAACAAGGTAGTGAGCGACTTCGCCGAGACGCTGGGTACCCACACCGCGCTGGGTACCGGCAATGAAGACTACCTGCGTAACGTGATGACCAATGCCCTGGGCGGTGACAAGGCCGGGCAGTTGATCGATCGTATCTTGATCGGGCGCACCTCCAAGGGGCTGGAGGCGCTCAAGTGGATGGACCCCCGCGCCATCGCCGAGATCGTGCGCCACGAACACCCACAGATCATTGCCATTGTGCTTTCCTATCTGGACAGCGACCAGGCCGCCGATGTGCTCTCCCTGCTGCCGGAAAACATGCGTGCCGATGTGCTGATGCGTATCGCCAGCCTCGATGGGATCCAGCCCAATGCCCTGCAGGAATTGGACGCTATCCTGGAGAAACAGTTTGAGGGGACTTCTTCCTCGATCAAATCCTCCAGCGTGGGGGGGACCAAGACCGCCGCCAATATCCTCAACTTCATGGATAGCGCCATCGAGGCGAAGATCATGGAGCGGGTTAAGGAGTATGACAGCGAGATGGGCGAGACCATCGAGGATCTGATGTTCGTCTTCGACAACCTGGTCGACCTGGACGATCGCAGTATCCAGGCCCTGTTGCGCGAGATCTCCTCCGACAGCCTGATCACCGCCCTCAAGGGGGCCGACGATGCCCTCAAGGAGAAGATCTTCAAGAACATGTCCAAGCGTGCCTCGGAGATGCTGCGTGATGATCTGGAGGCCAAGGGTCCGGTACGCCTGAGCGATGTGGAGGCGGCGCAGAAGGAGATCCTGGCGATCGCCCGTCGTATGGCCGAGGCCGGCGATATCTCGTTGGGCGGTGGTGGCGATGAATTCGTCTAAACTCATCGACGGCGAGAACCTGACCGCCTTTGAACGCTGGGAACTGCCCCATATGGGCGACCAGAGCGTACAGGCCAAGGCGCGTGAGAAGGAGAAGAACAAGGACAAGGCAAAGCAGTCCAGGGTAGAAGAGGTTGAGGTCGAAGAGGTCCAGCCACTGACAGCCGAGCAACTGGCCGCTATCGAGGAGGATGCACGCAAGGAGGGGTATGCCAAGGGCTTGGCCAAGGGTGAAAAGGCTGGCCTGGCGGCCGGCAAAAAGCAGATCGACGATGCGGTGCGTCGGCTGGAAAAGGTCATCAAGGCCCTCAACAGCCCCCTGGAGCAGGTCAATGAAGCGGTCGAGGAAGAGTTGCTGGCCTTGGCGCTGGCGGTGGCGCGTCAGGTGATCCGCCGCGAGATCGAACAGGACCCGCAACACATCCTCGCGGTGATCCGTGAGGCCATGGCCGAGCTGCCCACCGCAGCGCGCCAGGTGCGCATCAGCCTCCATCCCGATGATGCCGAGCTGGTGCGCGATACCTTTGTCAGTGATGAGGACGAGGAGCGCCCCTGGAAGATCCTCGAAGACAAGGGGATCAGCCGAGGTGGCTGCCGGATAGAGAGCCAGACCTCCCGTATCGACGCCACGGTGGAAAAACGCCTGGATACGGTTATCGAGGCCTTGCTGGGCGAGAGCCCCGATGAGGACGCGGCGCAAGCGCCAGAGGCGCAGGACGATGCCGGCTGAGCAGGCGGTAAGCGAGCGCTGGCGACAGCGTCTGGCCCAGGCGCGCGAGGCGCTGGATGAGCCGATGCGCCTCACCGTCGAGGGGCGCATCACCCGCATGGTCGGGCTGACCCTGGAGGCCGAGGGGATCCAGGCCAATATCGGCTCGCGCTGTGTGATCGAAAATACCAACGGCACCACCATCGAGGCCGAGGTGGTCGGCTTCGGTGGTGAACATCTCTACCTGATGCCCACCGGCGATGTACGCGGCATCGGCCCCCATTCGCGGGTGATCCCCACCGGTCGTGTCTACGATGCCCCGGTGGGCGATCAATTGCTGGGCCGCGTGATCGATGGCGCTGGCAACCCCCTTGACGGCAAGGGGCCGCTGGGCACTCGCAAACGCATGCCTCTCACAGGCCACTTCATCAACCCCATGGCGCGCAAGCCCATCCATGAACCACTGGATGTGGGGGTGCGGGCGATCAACAGTATGCTCAGCGTGGGCCGTGGCCAGCGCATGGGGCTGTTCGCAGGCAGTGGGGTGGGAAAGAGTGTGTTGTTGGGAATGATGACCCGCTTTACCACCGCCGATGTGATCGTCGTGGGGCTGATCGGCGAGCGTGGCCGTGAGGTAAAGGAGTTCATCGATCAAATCCTCG
The DNA here is from genome assembly GCA_007125455.1 of Ectothiorhodospiraceae bacterium. Lineage (GTDB taxonomy): Bacteria > Pseudomonadota > Gammaproteobacteria > Thiohalomonadales > Thiohalomonadaceae > SLDE01. Next base: position 547 of record SLDE01000051.1, on the reverse strand, counting down.
GCAAGGAAGGCATGGCCCGTGCGGTGGTGGTCGCCGCCCCTGCCGATAATACCCCGGTGATGCGTCTACACGGCGCTTCGATGGCCACCAGCATCGCCGAATATTTTCGTGATCAGGGCAAGGATGTGCTGCTGTTGATGGATTCCCTCACCCGCTACGCCATGGCGCAGCGTGAGTTGGCGCTGGCCATCGGTGAGCCGCCAGCCACCAAGGGCTATCCCGCCTCGGTCTTCGCCAAGTTGCCAGCCCTGGTGGAGCGGGCCGGGAATGGCGATGAGGGGGGCGGATCGATCACGGCCTTTTATACCGTGCTTACCGAAGGGGACGACCAGCAGGACCCCATCGCCGACTCGGCCCGCGCCATCCTCGATGGCCATGTGGTGCTGTCGCGGCGACTGGTGGAGGAGGGGCACTTTCCCGCTATCGACATCGAGGCCTCCATCAGCCGGGCGATGAACCAGATCACCGATCCGGATCACCAGCAGGCGGCACGCAAACTCAAGCGGATCTACTCCAATTTTCAGAAGAATCGGGATCTGATCAGCGT
>SLDE01000072.1 GCA_007125455.1 Ectothiorhodospiraceae bacterium | reverse complement strand
GCTGTGCGCACGGCTTATGGGCTTATTGTCTGCTGGTCTTCTCCTGCATCAACAATTTAAGTTCTCTGTGTTCTCTGTGCTCTCTGTGTTGAGAGGCTTTTTATTCCGGTTCCATCACAAAGCCGAGCCGTGAGGCTCCGGCCTGGCGTCCGGCGGCCAGTACCTGGGCGATGATCTCGTAGCGTGCCCCCTTGTCGGCGCGTAGTTGGATCTCGGTGTCTGGATCCTGGGCGACGACCTCGCGCATCCGTTCGCTCAGGCGGTTGAGGGGCAGTGGGTCGTTGTTCCAGTACAGCGAGCCATCGGCCTCGATGGTGAGGGTGACGGTATCCGGGGTCTCTTCGTTGATGTCGGCGCTGGCCTGGGGCATGTCGATCTTGACCGCGTGGGTGAGTACCGGGGCGGTGATGATGAAGATCACCAGCAACACCAGCATGATATCCACCAGTGGGATCACGTTCATCTCCGCCATCGGCTCGTCGTTGCCGCTGTTGAAGCTACCGAAGGCCATTTACTTGCCCTCCTGTGAGGCCTTGCTACTGCTGGGGATCACGCAGGCGCCGGTGGTGAGGAAGGCGTGCAGGTCATGGGCAAAGCCGTCCAGCTCTTCGGCCAGGGTGCGGTTGGCGCGGTTGAAGGCATTAAAGGCCAGCACGGCGGGGATCGCCGCCGCCAGGCCGGCGGCGGTGGCCACCAGCGCCTCGCCCAGTGGGCCGGCCACCATCTCCATGTTGGCGCTGCCGGCCAGGGAGATGGCGATCAGGGCGTGGTAGATCCCCCAGACGGTGCCAAACAGGCCAACGAAGGGGGCGGTACTGCCCACCGAGGCCAGCAGGGTCATCCCGGCGCTGTTTTGGGCGCTTTCGCGGTTGATGCCGTTGCGCAGGGTGCGCACCAGAAACTCATCCAGCCCGCAGGCCTCCCCCAGTCGGGGGCGGGGGCGCTCCTGAAAGTGGTCTACGGCGGCGATGGCGGTGTGGGCCAGCCTTCCCAGTGGGGAGTCGCTGGCCTGGGCGGCGCATTGGCGTGCACTGTCGATGTCTTCGGCATCCCAAAAGGCTTGTTGGAAGGCGCGGTTGGCGTGGCGCACCTTGCGGATCACCACCGACTTGGCGAAGATCAGATACCAGGTGAGGGCCGACATAATGAGCAGGGTGAGAAATACCCCGATGAGTACCCAGTCGCCTTCGCGAAAAACGATTGCCAAATCCACTTATCTTCCTCCCAAACTGAAATTGATGGGTACGAATACCCAGGCCTCTACCGTGCGCAGACCACGGCGTGCCGGTTCAAACCGCCATTGCTGTACCACTTCTTTGGCTGCCTGATCCAGACGCCTGTGGCCGCTGCTTTGTTCGATCTTGATCTGCGCGGGGTGTCCGCCCGGGCTGACCAATACCCGCAACAGCACCTCGCCCTCTTCGCCCAGGCGCCGTGAGATGCGCGGGTAGCTGGGCTCGGGGTTGTGCAGGTAGTCGGCCTGGTAGACAGGCTCGACCAGTACCTCTTCATTGTGCACATCCACATCGCCCAGCTCGGCATGTGGCGGGATGCTTGCAGGGGCAGTGTCGCTCACCTCTTCCTCGGTGACCTTGCTGGCTTGCTGCGGCTTCGGTTCGGGCACGGGCTCCGGTTCGGGCACTGGCTCCGGTTCGGGCACGGGCTCCGGTTCGGGCACGGGCTCCGGTTCAGGCACGGGCTCCGGTTCGGGCACGGGCTCCGGTTCGGGCACGGGCTCCGGTTCGGGCATGGGCTCCGGTTCGGGCACGGGCTCCGGTTCGGGCACGGGCTCCGGTAGCGGCTCCGGGGCCGGTGTTTGCGCCGCCTGCTTGGCTGGTGGTGCATCCAACAGCGAAATGCTGACCACCTGCGGTGGTGGCGTGGCAGGCAGGGGCGGGTGCTGGCTGCTCAGCCAGATCCCACCCCCAACCACGGCCACATGCGCGCCAACGCTCAATAGCGCGGGCACGACACGGATCTGCTGCCACCAGCCGTGTCCGTTCATTGAGCTTGTTGTGCTGTGTCGTTCATGGGGATAAATGTTAAAAGTAAATGATAATGATTGTCAATAGTAATTAGTCTTCGTCTGCAGGAACATAGATCATGCTGCCGTCCTTGAGTCGATAGGCGGTTCCCGCCAGGGCACCCTCTCCTTCGCCGATCTCGCCGGAGGACTCGTAGCGGGTGAGGGTCTCGCCTTGCTTGATGATCATCTCCATATCGGCCTGCCCTGGGTTTTTCACCACCACCACATCGTCACTGCTGAAGGGGTTGAGCGGGTTTTCGATAATGGTGATCAATAGTATGGCAATGATCACCAGAAAGACATCGATGATGTTGACCACGCTGAGGATCGGATCGTCCTCCTCTTCGTGGAGGATATTCAGTGCCTTGCGCAGATTAGCCATGCTCAGCCTCCTCACGCTGCCAGAGCGGCCCGTCGAGCAGGGCATTTAGCTCGTCCAGCAGCCAGCGGCGACGTACGATCAGGGTAACGTAGGTCATCGAGGCGGCCAGCAGGGCGATGATCACGGCGGCGAAGGCGACCACCAGGTTTTCCGCCATGCCGACGCTGTTGCCCTGGGAGAGGGCGATCAATGCCGGGCCCATGGGGATCATGGTCGCCACCAGGCCGAGCATCGGTGCCACCCGGCTGGTGATGCGCAGTGCCTCGGTCTCGCGCAGCAGGCGTAGCTCCAGGGCCTCCTGGTTGCTGTGGGGGTGTTGTTCCAGGTAGCGGTGCAGTGGTTGTACCATGGGCCTGCCCAGGCGTCGGGCCAGCAGGTCAAACAGCAGTCCGCCTGCCACCCACAGGGCGTAGGCAAACATTAGCGCCAGTACCAGCAGTACCGGGGTCATGAAGAGTTTGGCGATCTCGTAAAACAGGGTTTCCAGTGCGTTCATTGTGTTTCCTTTGTGTCGTAAAATGGTTTTGCCACAGAGACTCACTGAGTCAACGAAGACGGCAGTGGGCGTTTTTTCTCCCTGTCCTCGGTGGCCGATGGTTAGCCATGTCGCCTTGCCAGCCAGGCCCGGTGGGCGAAGCCCAGCACCACCCAGAGCAGTAGCAACAGTGCCCACCAGTGGATCGGGCTGTCGCCGGCGGTGGGTGGCTCGACCTCGCGCAACTCCTGGCCCTGTACGGTGGGGGGCTGTTGACCGGCTTCGGCATCGGGGCTGGGGCCGTCCAGGCCGAAACCGCTGGCCATTTCTGCTACATAGGCCTGGAAGGTCTGGTTGGGGGTGTGGATGTCGTGTCGACTGGCGATATCCTGATAGCGTTCCACCAGTTCGCGCACGGTCTGTTCACTGGCCTCCCAGTAGTCCTTGCGTACCGCCTCAAGCATGCGTTCGATGATCTGCGCCATGGCGGCGGGGTTGCTTTGCTCGAACCACGCTTCGATCTCCAGCTCGTAGCGATCCATCACATAGGTCTGATGGAACTCCTCCCACTGGTCGTCGCGCACCACGTTGCGGTCCATCACCTGCCAGCCCCAGAAGTTGTTGATGGTGTTGAGCAGTTGCAGGGTGCCGGCGTAGCCCTCGGCCTGCATCTCCTGGATCCAGTTGGGATGCTGGTAGACCGCACGCAGCTCGGTGGCGAGGAAACGCTCGGCGGTCTGCAGCCGTGCCCGCTGCGGATCGCGCATGTTGGAGATGTAGAGTTGCGGGGCCTCACCCTCCAGGTGTTGCAGGGCCAGGGAGATCCCGCCCAGATATTCGAAGGGGTGGTCGGTATCCAGCAGGCCACGCAGGTTGGAGGAGCGGGAGAACACCGCCGCCTGGGTGCCGCGTAACTGTTCGGCGTAGAGGTTGAGCGGCTCGCCGTCGGGCTGTTCGATCTTATTGCTCCAGTTGGCGCTGTTGGGCCCATAGCCCCAGGACATGCGCTCCAGGTAGATCTCGGCCAACTGGCCGTCGTCCGCCTCCCACTGGTCCGACATCAGGGTGGCATCGGGCAGGCCGGTGCCGTAGTCACCGCTTTCGTTACCAAACAGGCGAGTAAGTGCATACTCACGGGCCTGCTCCGCCGCGATGCCCTGGGCCAGCAGGGCCTGCTCGATACGCAGGGTGTTGGCGCGCAGAGGGTTCTGTGCGGGGGCTTCGTCCGCTTCGGCCACCATCTCGATGGCCTGATTGAAGCGCTCCATCACGTTGGGGAACTGGTCGCGGTACAGGCCGGTGAGGGAGATCACCGGGTCGATGCGCGGGCGGCCCAGTTCCTCCAGGGGGATCAGTGCCAGATCCACCACCCGGCCACCGCGATCCCACACCGGGCGCACCCCCATGGCGTAGAGGATCTGTGCCTCCAGCATCCCCAGGTGGCGCATGGTCTCGGTGCTCCACATGGAGAAGGCCAGTTTGGCGGGGAATTCACCGTGGCTGGCCTGGTGGCTGAGGATCAACCCGGCCATGGCCTCGCGCCCGGCCTCCCAGGCGGCGCGGGTGGGCACCCGCGAGGGGTCGAAGCCGTACATATTGCGTCCGGTGGGCAGGGCGTCGGGGTTGCGGATCGGGTCGCCGCCGTAGGAGGGGTCGATCCACAGGCCGTTGAGGCCGTGCAGCAGAGAGGTCATCTCGGTCTCGGCCTTGAGTCTGGCCAGCAGTTCTTGCCCCTGTGTCACCAGGGCTTGCAGGGCATCATCCGGCTTCGCCAGCGGCAGTGCCTGGACCATGTGTTCCAGCACGAAGCGGTAGGGGGTGCTGTCGCGGATCTCGCGATAGTCGGCGCGGAACAGCTCGCGGCTGTTGGCTATCCCTAAGGCCTGCATCAGCGGGTCGCCGAGGATCAGCATGATGTTGAGCGCCAGGTGTTCTTCCAGCGCGGTCTCGCCAAAGCTGTGCAGCCCCAGCGGCTGCATCGCCGAGCCAAGGTCTTCCAGGTAGTCCTCGATGTCGCGCAGAAAGCCCTCGAACTCCCGCTCCAGATCGGCCACCGACCAGGCCATGTCCTGATGGATGTTCATGCGCACCGCCTGCTCGATGATCAGGCTGCGGTTATTGGCCTTGACCAGGCCATCGTCGAGCATCTGGTATTCGCGGATCAGGTCGTTGATGGCGACGAAGTCGTCGGACAGACCGGCAGGGGAGAAGGGCGGGGTCTGGTGGCTGATGATCACCCCGCGCCCACGGCGCTTGACGTGGATCGCTTCGCCAATGTTGTCGACGATATAGGGGTAGAGCACCGGCACGTCACCCACCAGCAGATTGGGGTAGTCGTAGCGCCACAGGCCGCGTTCCTTGCCGGGTGCCCACTCCTGACTGCCGTGGGTGCCAAAATGGATGATGGCATCCACGCCGAGTCTTTCCCGTGCCCACAGATAGGTGGCCAGGTAGGCGTGATTGAGCGGCACTTTGGTGTCGTGGTAGAGCTCGCTGTGGTCCTGGCCGGGCTCGCCGCGCGCGGGTTGGGGCAGGATCACCATGTTGCCCAGTTCGATGCGCGGGATCACGAAGCCCCATTGGCCCTGGTGTTCACGCACCCAGTAGCTCAGCGCGTGGTGGCCGAAGAAGCCGTCGATCTCATCCTGCACCGGGTAGGGCAGGCTGCGGAACCAGCGTTTATAGTCTTCCAGTGGCAGGAAGTCCCAGTGTTCGGTTGCCATCAACTCTTCCAGTCCCTCGCCGCGCCAGCTCGGGCGCAGGAGTTGGGGGATGGTGTCGATCAGGCTCTGTTCGCCGAGCGGCGCGACGGTGTAGCCCTCCGTCGCCAGGCGGGTGGTGAGGGCTTCCAGCGAGCGGGGCACGTTGAGGTTGGAGGCGCCCATGTTGTGCTCGCCGGGGGGGTGGTTCCAGAAGAACAGCGCCAGGCGCTTGTCGGCACGTTCCGTCTGTTGCAGCTCGGCCAACTGCAGGGCCTTGTTGACCAGCATCGGCGTATGGCCGGGGATGGGGCGCATCTCGCCGTCCTCGTTGGTGTTGAGCACCACCGGGTCGACCATGCCGATGTACTCGGCGGTGGTGAGTGAGAAGGGGATGCTGAAGCTGTCCACCCCGGCGTTGTCGGCCAGGTAGTCGGCCAGATTGCCGCCGCGATAGTTGATCATGTTGAGCACCGGCAGGCCCATGTGCTGATACCAGGCCTTGCGCCCGTCCGGGTTGCCGCCGAGGAAGTTGTTGACCAGGATCACCTGGGGCAGTAGCTCCCCGTTGTGCAGCAGGATGGGATCGTGCCGGGTGGAGGGCTTGCCCTCGACAGGGTTGGGAAAGCCCTCTGTGGCGGTGCCACTGCGCCGCCCTTCCACAATGCCCGGGGTGCGGTAGAAGACCAGCGGGAGTGCCTTGGCGTCCTCTATGGCGGTGATTACCTCGTCCATCCAGCGGGTCTGGCCGTCGCTGATGTAGCTGGGCGAGGTTTCCACCGCGATCACCGGGCGTCCCTGCCAGCCCTGTTGGTGGCTCTGTTGCCACCAGCTTAGATAGGCGGCGCTGTCGGCGAAGACCATCTCTGCATGGCCGGGGTGGTAGATCCCCCCTTCGGGCAGCGGTTGGGGCGGTGGGATCTGCGTGATATCACCGCCGTCCAGCAGGGTGCGCAGGTAGTGGAACAGGTGCCGGTGGTTAACCGAGGTACCGGCCAGGTAGTAGTCCATCACCCGATTGGCCTGTGATAGCGGCAGGTTCTCGGCCCACAGGCGGCGTGCCGGGGTCATGCGGTTGATGTGGATGATCGGGCGGCGCTCGCCCTGTAGCAGTTCGCCGGCAAGCTGTTGAATCTGGGCCTGATCGTCACTACGCGGGGCGTCGATGATGATCAGCCCTGCCCCGGCAAGGGCTTCGGCGGCCCCCTCCTGGCCGTGGCGGTCCACTTGGCTCCAGGCCAGCTCCACACCCTGCTCTCCTGCCGCTTCCGCCATCAGGCGGAACTTGTTTTCCATCACGAAGCTGGTGGAAAGGATGGCGATGCGTTCCATCGCCAGCAGTGGGCTGCTTAGCAGTACGGCGATACAGCCGAGAAGAATCCTTTTGCTTACCATTGGTAGCTTACCCCCGCACGCAGTAGCCGGGCGCTATAGCCGGCGTTGTAGATCCGCTCGTCGCCGGACATGCTGACGCGGGGCGAGTAGCGGGTGTTGAGCAGGTTGAGCAGTTGCAGCGAGAAGTCCCATCCTTGCCAGCGGTAGTTGCTGCGCAGGTGGTAGAGGTTGGGGCGCTTGTATTGATCGGTATTGTCCAGATCGGTGTAGTAGCGGTCGATGTAGTCGGCCTCCAGCTCCACCTGCCAGGCAGGCAGCGGTGAATAGGTGGCGCGGGCGTTGAGACGGTGTAGCGGTGAGGCATTCAGGCGATTGCCGCTGTAGTCCGTGCCACCGCTGACGTAGTCGATCAGTTCGTTGCGCGCATGGGTGTAGGACAGGGCCAGATCGAGTTGCTGGTGGGCTTGCCAGGCCAGTGCCAGCTCCACTCCGCGAAAGCGTGCCTTGCCAGCCGCATCGGTGAAGCTGGCTCGGTCGGCGCCGGGCGCGTTAGGGCTGAAGCCGTCGCAGCGCTCGGGTTGTTCACTGCAGGGGATGGTCAAACCATAGTTATCTATGGTGGTCTGGTAGAGGGTCAGGTCATATCCCAGCCCCTGTGCCGGAAAGGCACCACGTAGCCCCAGCTCGGCGGTGAGCATCTCTTCGGGGGGGAGATCCGGATTGGGGTAGGTGGCGGTGACTGTAGCCGAGGTGTTGGGTACCAAAAAGCCCTCCGCCAGGTTGGCCCACAGGCGATGTTGTGGGTTGAGCTCAAATACCAGCCCACCCTTGTTCACCAGCTCGCGGTAGGTCTTTTTTCCTTCGTGCTCGACCGGATTGCCGTGGCGATCGAAGCTGAGGCGATCCACCTCCAGGCGGTACTGTTCGTAGCGGCTGCCCAGGGTCAGGCGCAGCCGCTGCGTGGCGGAGAACTCGTATTGGATGAAGGGGGAGTCACCGACCTCCTTGATGGTGCTGGCGCTGCTGAGGTCCTCGCGCTGAGCATCGATGCGGTTATAGGTGTCGTCGCGTTTACTGCCGCGGATCAGATCGGCCCCCAGATAGAGTTTGCCCTCCAGTGGGGTAAAGTCCTGGCGGTAGATCAGTTGTAGGTTGTTTTCCTCATAGTCCTTCTCTGTTTGGCGCAGCGCCGCGCCGGCGCTCTGGCCGAAGCCTTGGGTGACCTGGGTGCCGGTGCTGTCGCGATGCACGAGGCCGACGCGCAGCGAGCGTTGTTCGTCGAAGTGGTGATCCAGGCGCAGTGAGGGGGTGAGGTGGCGCATCTCGTCGCTCAGGGTGTCATGGGTGATCGCCGATTGGCGCCAGTCTTGTTTGAAAGCGGCTTCGGAGAGGTTGCCGGGGTCCTCACTGTAGGTTTCAAGGTGTTCCAGGCGCAGCTGCAGACGGGTGTTGGGTCCGGGGCGTGTTACCAGTTTGCCGCTGGCGGCCTGGCGTTTGCGGGTGCTGTCTTCGCGCCAGCCCTTGTCGTGCATCTGGTTGGCGTCCAGCAGGAAGCCCAGGCCGTTGTCGAGAGTGCCACCGGTGGAGACACCGCCGCGCAACAGACCGTATTCACCGCCCTGCAGCCAGAGCCGGTGCTCGCCGACCCGAGGGGGATCACGGGTGATGACATTGATGGTGCCGCCGACTGCATTGCTGGAGTTGAGCACCGAGCCGGGGCCACGGGTGATCTCAATGCGCTCGATGTCCCAGGTGTTGACCTCTTCAATAAAGCCCCAGGTCCCCAGTTGATGCGGGGACTTCACCGCCTGGCCGTCGATCAGGTTACCGGTGTAGGAGCGTCCACCGATGGGAATGCGCATATTGCGGGTGAGGGAGGTGCCGGGGATGCGGCCAAGCAGCTCGTTGACCGAGTCGACGAACATCACCCGCTGCAGTTCCTCCTGGCTGAGGACGCTGCCCGCGCGGGGGGTGTGGGGGGTATGTTCGGTCAGCCCGGTACGGTCTTGTTTCTCTGAGGGGGTTTCGGTCGTCACCACGACCGGGGCAAGCGTTGTGGGCTCTTCAGTGGATAGGACAGGGAGTGTTGTGGCCAGTAGCGTGGTGGCCAGGACCAGTCGGTAGGGCACGGCTGGGGGCATGGGGGAGTCTCCTTTTGTGGTCGCAGTTTGTTAGCTGGACGGAAGGAGAGCAGAAACCATGCCATAGATAAGTGTTTGTTCTTAGTGACGTATCGCCCTTCCCACCATGGCATATGCCGTGATGGGAGGGCATATGACACAGATCAGAAGGGCTTGACCACCACCAGGATGGTAACGGCAACCAATAGCAGCACCGGTAGCTCGTTGAAGTAGCGGTAGAAGACGTGGCTACGCTGATTGGCATTGCGCTCGAACACCTTGACCAGGTGGCCACAGTAGAGGTGGTAGGCGATCAGTACGGCGACCAGCACCAGTTTGGCGTGAAACCAGCCGGTGAATGGGTAGCTGATGGCGACCATCTCCCAGGTGAGCCACAGGCCGAGCACCAGGGCGAGGATCCCCAGTGGGGTCATGAAGCGGTAGAGCTTGCGGGCCATCAGCTGCAGGCGGGCCTGTTCCGCCGCCTCGGTAGCCATCGCCTGGTTGACGAAGATCCGTGGCAGGTAGAACAGCCCGGCAAACCAGGCGACGACGAAGATGATGTGAAAGGCCTTCAGCCAGAGTATGGTCATGGATTATTGCTCCGGCTGTGCGGGGGGCAGCATGGGCACGATGCGGCTACGCACGGCGTCCATGTCAAGATCGCCCAGGTGTTTGTTGATCACCATGCGCCCATTGGGGGCGATGAGGTAGCTGGTGGGGGTGAGGGTGACATCACCAAAGGCCTGGGCGATGCTGCCGTCGGTGTCGTGGACGATGGGGTAGTTGACCCCGCGCAGACGCACCAGCTCGCGCACGGCAGCGTCCTCGTCGTAGGCCATGGCCACGCCGATGATCTCCAGACCACGACCGGCATAGTCATTGTACAGTTCGATCAGGTGGGGCATCTCTTTGATGCAGCCGGGGCAGGTGGTGGCCCAGAATACCACCAACACCGGGCGACCACGCTTTTGCGCCAGATCGATCGTGCGCCCGTCCAGTGCGGTCATTTGCAGATTGGGGGCCGGGGTGGCGCCGCTGGGGCTGAGCCACAACCAGCTCAGGGTGCCCACCAGGGCGATGACGATGACGATAAAGGCGATGTCTTTTGCTTTCATGGCTTGGGTTCCGTTGCTTGTGCTGAGTTGGCAGTAGTGTACCTGTCTGCTGGGGTACTGTCCTGCTTTGTCAGTCACTGGCGGGATATGTTCCCACAGATTTGCCCTTTGGGGTTTCGCTTTGGGTTGCCAGGTTTTATCATCGTCACACTCTTTTGCAAACAGGTTGACTCGTCAGATGATCAAGGTTGGTATCGTTGGAGGCACCGGGTATACCGGCGTGGAGCTGCTGCGCCTGCTGGCTACACACCCGCAGGTTGAATTGGAGGTGATCACCTCCCGCTCCGAGGAGGGGGTCGCGGTGGCCGATATGTTCCCCAACCTGCGTGGCCATGTGGATCTGTGTTTCACCGTGCCCGATCCTCAGCGCCTGGCGCAGTGCGATGTGGTCTTTTTCGCCACCCCCAACGGGATCGCCATGACCCAGGTGCCCGAGTTGCTGGAGGCCGGGGTGAAGATAATCGATCTGGCGGCAGACTTTCGGATCAAGGATCTTTCGGTATGGGAGCAGTGGTACGGCATGTCCCATGCTTGCCCAGCGTTGGTGGCGGAGGCGGTCTATGGCCTGCCTGAGATTAACCGTGAGGCCATCCGCAGTGCGCGCTTGGTGGCCAACCCCGGTTGTTATCCGACGGCGGTTACGCTGGGGTACCTACCCTTGCTGGAGGCGGGTTTGATCGATCCTGCCCACTTGATCGCCGACGCGAAGTCGGGGGCCAGTGGTGCGGGTCGTGGCGCGAACGTGGCCACCCTGCTGAGTGAGGTGGACAGTAGCTTCAAGGCCTATGGCGCGTCGGGTCATCGTCACCTGCCGGAGATCAGCGAGAAGCTGGGGCTGCTGGCCTCAACCGATGTGGGCCTGACCTTCGTGCCCCACTTGGTACCGATGATCCGTGGCATCCACGCTACCCTCTACGGGCGGTTGCGGGGGGATGCGGGGGATCTGCAGGCGCTGTTTGAGTCCCGTTATGCCGATGAGGGTTTTGTCGATGTGTTGCCCGCAGGCTCACACCCGGAGACCCGCACCGTGCGGGGTGGTAACATGTGCCGTATCGCGGTACACCGACCTCAGGGCGGGGATACGGTTGTGGTACTCTCTGTCATCGACAATCTGGTCAAGGGCGCTGCCGGGCAGGCGGTACAGAATATGAATATCATGTGTGGTTTGCCCGAGAAGCAGGGACTTGATCTGATCGCTGTCCTGCCATGAGTCACCTCGTTGTTCGTGCCCGCCCACTGTGGCAGGTGGTTTTGGCCCGTGTGGTGGCGGTGGTGCTGGTGTTGCTGCTCGCCTGGGCTTTATACGAGTTTGGGCGATACCAGGGCGGTTATCTGGCACAGGAGTCACGCCAGTTGGAGCAACTGCTGACCGACCGCGCCAGCAAATTGGAGCGAGAAAACCAGCGGCTTCGTGAGCAGCAGGCGATCCTTGCCCGCAGCTCCCAGATCGATCAGGAGGCCTACAAACAGCTGGAGGCCACGGTCAATGGTCTGCAAGGCGAGTTGGCGGAACTCAAGCGGGAGCTGGATTTCTACCGCGGGATTGTCTCCCCCGGAGATGCCAGCCATAGTCTGGAGATCCAGCGTTTTGAGTTACAGGCGGAGTCGGCCAGGGAGCACCGTTATACCCTGGTGCTGACCCAGGTGCTGAACAACAACAACTGGGCCAGCGGTGAGGTGGAATTTTATCTGGAAGGCCTGGAGGGTGACGAAGAGGTCACATACACGCTGGCGCAATTGAGCGAACATGAGGGCAGCCTGGCGTTTCGCTATCGCTATTTTCAGTTTTTTGAGGGTGACTTCGAGTTGCCGGAGGGGTTTGAACCCAAGTCGGTACGGCTAGAGGTCAAGCCACGCGGCAGAACACATAGCGCATTTTCCCAGTCCTTCGACTGGGTCGTAGGGGAGAGTTAACATGTTTGGCAAGGGCGGTAAGAATAAGCCGACGAGCAAGATCACCAAGATCGATACGCTGATCGGGCACAACTCCGAGATCACCGGCGATATCAGCTTTAGCGGTGGGTTGCACGTGGACGGCGTGGTGCGCGGCAATATCCGCGCCGATGACGATAGTGGTTCGGTTTTGAGCGTGAGTGAGCGCGGCCTGATTGAAGGCGAGGTGCGCGTCCCCAATATCATGCTAAATGGCAGCGTAAAGGGCGACGTTTACGCCGCTGAGCATATTGAGTTGGCCGAGAAGGCCAAGGTCTCCGGGAATGTGTATTACAAGCTGATCGAGATGATGCGTGGTGCCGCGGTCAACGGCAAGCTGGTGCACGAACTGCCAGAGAGCAAGCAGGACTTCCTGCCCGCACCAGGCCTGGATCAAGATGAGGTGGATGACGAAGGCGTCGTTAAATCTTGACTATTTGAGTATGGATTGAAATACTGTGCGTGTTAACGCCAGCCTCTTTGTGGAGAAGTGTAATGAGTGATGATAGCCCTTTGGTTTTTACCGATAGCGCGGCCGACAAGGTCAAGGCGCTGATCGACGAGGAAGGCAACAGCAATCTCAAGCTGCGGGTTTATGTGACCGGTGGTGGCTGTTCCGGCTTCCAGTATGGCTTTACCTTCGATGAGAGTATCAATGACGGTGATACCTCGGTGGAGAAAAACGGGGTGACCCTGTTGATCGATCCGATGAGCTACCAGTACATGGTGGGCGCTGAGATCGACTACAAGGAAGATCTCGAGGGGGCGCAATTTGTGATCCGCAACCCCAACGCCACCACAACCTGCGGATGCGGTTCGTCCTTCTCGGCCTAGCCTATCCGCCTTGTGTCCTGCCCGGAGTGCGCTCCGGGTAGACGCAGATCTTTTCTCCTCTTCCCAATAGACTGTTTTCCTAACAGTTTTTCCTGCGTTGCTGGCACAAGCATATTCCTGCACCTTGCGTCAATGTGGCAAGCGAGTGCGCTTGCGCATAGAATGCAGCCATTGTCTGGTTCGTGAAATAAAGAGGGTATCGCATGAGCGGTTATCTACCTGGTCTGGAAGGGGTGCCTGCCACGCGCTCCAACATCTCCTTTATCGATGGTGACAAGGGCCTGCTTGCCTACCGTGGGTATCCCATCGAGCAGTTGGCGCGCAAGAGCACCTTCGAGGAGACCACGCTGCTGCTGCTGGATGGTGAGCTGCCGACTGCGGCAGATTTGGCCGATTTCGATGCCCAGCTGCGCCGTAACCGCCGAGTGAAATTCAACATCCGTGAGATGATGGTGCGTCTGCCACCCTCGGGCCACCCGATGGAGATGCTGCAGACGGCGGTGGCCAGCCTGGGGATGTTCTATCCGGCCAGTGAGTGCCTGACCGGCTCCAGCGTCTGTGAAGATCTGGATTATATCCACCGCATGACCGTCAAGATCATCGCCCGCATCCCGGTAGTGGTGGCGATGTGGCAGCATATTCGCCAGGGCTATGATCCGATCGCGCCACGGGACGACCTCAATACCGCCGAGAACTTCCTCTACATGCTACAGGGGAAGGAGCCTGACCCCTACCATGCCGAGATCATGGATACCTGCCTGGTGTTGCATGCCGAACACACCATCAATGCCTCCACCTTTGCCGCGCTGGTGGCCGGCTCTACCCTGGCCAGCCCCTACGGGGTGATTGCCTCGGCGGTCGGCACCCTCTCTGGCCCACTGCACGGTGGGGCCAATGAAAAGGTGGTGGATATGCTGCGTGAAATCGGCGGGCCGGATAAGGTCGAATCATGGCTGGATAACCGGCTCAAAAACAAACAGAAGATCTGGGGCTTTGGTCACCGGGAGTATTCGGTCAAGGATCCGCGCGCCAACATCCTCCAGGAGATGATGGAAAAGCTGGCGCAGCAACGTGGCGGCAAGGTTAGCCCGCTGTTCGAGACCGCCCTGGCTCTCGAACACGCCGCTGAGGAGCGTCTCGGAGCCAAGGGGGTCTATCCCAACGTGGACTACTACTCTGGTATCCTCTATACCGAGATGGGGATCCCCACCGACCAATTTACCCCCATCTTCGCCATCTCCCGTGCCGCTGGTTGGCTGGCGCACTGGCGTGAACAGTTGGCCGATAACCGGATCTTCCGCCCCACTCAGGTCTATACCGGTCAGCCGGTGCGCGAGTACGTGGCGATCGATCAACGTAAATAACATCCGGCCACAGAGAACACCGAGGAACCAGGGGTCGCCCTTAAACCCCAGACCGGCAAGTGTCTGGGGATAACTTGGCATCGTTGGACACTGACCTCGGTGATCTCCATGCACTCTGTGGCAAGGCTTTTTGTGGCGTTTACGCTGCAGGATAGATCCCGCCCAGGATCACCGCACGGCTGGCCCCGGTGACCGCAGGCAGGTTGCCGCTTTCTCCCAATACCGTCTGGCGCGCCAGCCAGGCAAAGGCCATCGCCTCCATCCAGCGCGGCTCAATGGCCGGGCTAGCCTCAGCACTACTCAATACAGGGCATGGTGCGAGCCGTTCGCGCAGTTTTGCCATCATCAAGCCGTTATAGACCCCACCACCGCATACCACAAGCTGGCGTGTTGCGGGGGCGTGAACCTCGATTGCCCGTGCCACGCTCTCCACCGTCAGAGCGTAGAGGGTGGCCTGTACATCCGCGGGCGGGTGCTCACCCTGGATCAGCAAGTGTTGAAGCCAGCGCAGGTTGAAGTATTCGCGCCCTGTGGACTTGGGGGCCGGGGCACTGAAATAAGGATCCTCGAGCATTTTCGACAGTAGCTGCGGGATATGTCGGCCGCTACGCCCCCAAGCACCGTCTCCGTCCATCCCCTTACCCAGCTGCTGGCGGATCCAGCTATCCAGCAGGGTATTGGCCGGGCCAGTATCAAAGCCTCGCACAGCTTCGCTCAGCTCGCCCGGCAGGATGGTGATATTGGCGATCCCCCCGAGGTTGAGAACCACCCGATCCTCTCCCGCCTGGCGGTATAGCGCGGCATGAAAGCCTGGCACCAGCGGGGCCCCCTGGCCACCAGCGGCCATATCACGGCGGCGCAGATCGGCCACGGTGGTAATGCCGGTTAACTCGGCGATGGTATTGGGGTCACCAATCTGGAGGGTGAAAGGGGGTTGGCTGTTCGGGCTGTGGCGGATGGTCTGGCCGTGGCTGCCGATGGCCACGATCTGAGCGGGCGAGAGTCGCGCCGTATCCAGCAGCTCGTTAACCACTGCGGCACTGAAGCGGGCGAAGTGGATATCTGCCTCACCCATGCGTGTCAACTCATTATCCCCAGGCACACAGAGGGCGTGAAGTTGCCGTGATAATGGCTGTGGAAGGGCTTTGCTGCAGGTGGCCAGTAGGCGGGGCGGGGTGGTGGAGAAGTCCGCTACCACCCCGTCCAGCGCATCCATGCTGGTGCCGCTCATCAGGCCAATATGGTACACCTCAGTCGGCCGTAGCCACCTGGGTTGCGCTGATCTGTTCCAGTTGCGCCAGCAATGGCTGGCTTTGGCGTTTGAACTGGTCACGATACTTGGCCGGAATAGGCTCCGCATCCGGCAGTTCAACCCGCACTGGATCCTTGTGAACCCCGTTGACACGGAATTCATAATGCAGATGGGGGCCGGTGGCCAGGCCGGTCATGCCCACATAGCCGATGACCTGACCCTGGCGTACCCGGGTGCCGTTGACCACGCCACGCTGAAAGCGCGACATGTGGGCATACAGGGTGGTGATGTTATTGCCATGCTGGATGATCACGGTGTTGCCGTAGCCGCCCAGTACCCCACGGGTGATCACGCGGCCATCACCGGCGGCGCGGATTGGTGTTCCGGTCGCGGCGGCATAGTCGACCCCGCGGTGCGGTCGACGCTCGCCCAACACCGGGTGATAGCGTTCACGCTGAAAGCGCGAAGAGATGCGGTGGAAGTCCACCGGGGCGCGCAGGAAGGCCTTGCGCATGCTCTTACCATCAGGGGTGTAGTACTGGCTGCGACCCTGTGAGTCGGTAAATAGCACGGCCTTGAAGTTGCGGCCACGATTGTTGAACTCGGCTGCCAGGATGCGCCCGTCACGCAGCTTTTCGCCATCCAGGTACTGCTCCTCGTAGAGCACGGTGAAGCTGTCGCCCTTACGGATATCGAGGGCAAAGTCCACATCCCAGCCGAAGATGTTGGCAAGCTCCATAATAATGTTGTCCGACAGCCCGGCAGCGATACCGGCGTTGAATAGGGAGCTATTGATCACCGCACTGGCGTGGCTGGTACGTACCTCAACAGGGTGTTCGACGATCTCGCTGCTAAAGCTGGCCTCCTCCCGGCTGACCATCAGGGTCTTTTCGGACGAGATATCGTAGCGGATGGATTGAAGCTGACTGTCTTCGATATGGAAGTGGAGTTTCTGACCCGGGCGCAGGCGGGTGAGGATGTTATTTTTCTGATCGGCGTTCACCACGGCCAGCAGTTGCTGGGGGCTGAGCTTGAGTCGATCGAAGATCACTGACAGACTGTCACCGGAGCGCACCTCGACGGTTTCCCAGGCAATCTCGGGCGCCACTGGCGGGGCTGGCTCTGCAACAACAGTGGCTTCAGTGGGACGTGCAACCTCCTGTACCGCCGCCGCCTCATTCGCTGGCAACGCAAGGCTGAGCTGTAATCTCTCGGCTCCAGGGGGGTGCGATTCGCGGGTCGCCTCCGCATCATGGCTTGGGGTGAGCAGCGCCACCAGCCCAATGACGACAGAGAGGACCGCCAGCGCATGAATGTGTTTACGGTGCGGCGGCTTGAGGGAGAGCCCGTCCAGCTTCTGGTCACGCATGAGCTTTTTTCTGTAATCCACGGAAAAGCCTCGCAAAAGTTTATTCCAAAATACACTGCGCCAAGGTCGTGGTCAACCGCCAAGTGGCTGTGAATGTGACAGCAAGGTCACATTCTTTAACTTTCCAGATGAGGGGGCACTGGGCACCCGCATGCGACTGAATACCACCCAGAATATGGGATATATATGCAGGCTAACGCCCGTCACCTACCGGACGAGCAAGTTCCGAGCCAAGATGTAGCGGTAATGTAAACAATCACAAATCAATGGTTTATGGAAGATTTCAGGGGGAAGTGCTGCCAAATGTGCGTTAAGCCTCTGACGGACTGCCATCGCTGGCAGGGCGTCCGCATACTTTTGAGGAGCAGGCGTAACCCCCTGATTTCTGGTCGTAGGTCGCAGGGATGCGACCTTCGAGCCTACAGGGATGTATTCACGGCGTACCAGAAATCAGGGGGTT